>CAMHFA010000262.1 GCA_946184255.1 uncultured Bacteroidales bacterium | reverse complement strand
CGTTGATGCCGCCCTCAAACTAAAGAAGGTAGTACCCCGGGACAACTTGCTTGACTTTTATTTTACAAATACTTTCGGTGATTATCCCTGGAGGAATTCGGACCTGAGGTGGCTTCGCTCTACAGTCAAGGAATTGCTTCCACAGCAGTGGCGTGCCCGTTCCGTAGGCAATTTCTACATAGGGAACAACAAGCTTGAATCCTATTTCATGCCCTCGATCGACGGAAGCGGCAAGCCTTTATCGGCCATGTTCCGGACCAGGGACCGTCGGAACCATAATCCCTTCATACGGATAATAGGAGGGCAGGTTTTTGAAAAGGGGATGTCCGGGCGCACCGTTGCCCTCTGGCAAAGCCATGGAAGCTACTTCGATGAAAAGACCCAGAGATGGAGATGGCAGCGGGCTCCCCTGTTCCAGACGGTAGAAGACATGTACACCCAGAGTTATGTGCTGCCTTTCCTGATTCCCATGCTGGAGAATGCCGGAGCCTACGTGATGACCCCGCGCGAAAGGGACCCCCAGGTCAACGAGGTCATTGTTGACAACGACCCTTCATTTACCAAAGGCAGGGGCGAAGGAGTAAGGACGTCCGGACAGTATTCTGAATCCGGGAATTGGACTTCAGCGGAAAAGGGTTTTATGGATTACAAAGCCTCATATACTGGAAGGGACAATCCATTCCAGGCCGGAACAACCAGACTCACAGCCTGCCAGCCAGGAGCCAGGAAGGCAGAAGCCAGATGGACTCCCGACATTCCGGAAAGAGGGATGTATTCAGTATATATTTCTTATAAAACCCTCCCGAAGAGTACCGATTGTGCCCACTATACTGTCAAACACCTGGGGGGAGAAAGCGAGTTTCTGGTGAATCAGAAGATGGGTGGAGGGACATGGATCTACCTTGGCACATTCGAATTCGACAAGGGTACAGAAGGCTGTGTCATCCTTGACAACAGGATGCCTGAAGGCCATATCGGACCAGAGAACGAAGTAATCACGGCAGATGCCGTACGTTTCGGAGGAGGAATGGGGAAGATTGCCAGGGGTACCGCAGAACAGGACACTACGGAATTCACTGTCTCAGGCCTCCCCTCTTTTGCAGAGGGAGCCTTCTACTGGATGCAATGGGCAGGTGCTGACACAACGTTGTTGAATCTCCACGAAGATGATTACACCTCCGATTTCGCCGACAGGGGGGCATGGGTTGGATGGATGTCAGGCGGTTCCAGGACAAATCCCAAGCAGGAAGGCCTTGGAATTCCGGTTGACCTGTCATTCGCCTTCCATTCCGATGCCGGAGTCACGCCTGATGATTCGATAGTAGGAACCCTCTCCATCTACACACTCCTTTGTGAGGGAAGCGACAAGCTTCCCAACGGGGAAAGCAGGTGGCAGAACAGGATGTACGCAGATTTTGTACAAAGCCAGGTAGTAGATGACATCAGAACTTGCTTCAACCCTTCCTGGAGCCGTAGGGGCCTGTGGGACAGGTCTTACAGCGAAGCCAGGACCACCACTGTCCCCGGGATGATCCTGGAACTGCTCTCCCATCAGAATTTCGGCGACATGAAGTATGGACATGATCCATCGTTCAGGTTCGTTGTGAGTCGGGCAGTTTACAAAGGAATGCTGAAATACCTAAGCAGCCGTTACGGTTGCGAGTATGAAGTTCAACCCCTTCCTGTAAGCTCATTTGCAACATCTTTCAGGACTGCTCCGATCCCGGGTAATGCTGCCCAGGTCAGGTTGAGTTGGACTCCGGTTCTGGACTCCCTGGAAAGGACTGCCGCTCCAAAGGGATATATCCTTCAGACACGTGTTGACGACGGTGCCTTCGACAATGGAGAGATCATCGAAGTCAAGAGTAACGGAGGAAGATGCTTCCACGACCTTACCATTAAGCCGGGAAGGATCTACAGTTTCAGGATTATCGCCTTTAACGACGGTGGAAGGAGTTTCCCTTCCGAAGTGCTGAGCATCGGGGTACCTTCAAGGGGAAAGGGCAAAAGCGTGATGGTAGTGAATAATTTCACGAGGGTTTCAGGCCCAACCTGGTACGACTCCCCCGAACAAGCAGGATTCATGAACGAATTGGATGCCGGTGTGCCATACATAAGATCCCTGGATTTCATCGGAGACCAGAAGGAATTCCGCAGGGATCTCCTTTGGGAAGATGATGACAATCCGGGATTCGGAGCATCTTCTGGAGAATATGCCGGAAAGATCATACCGGGGAACACCTTTGATTTTACTGTCTTCCATGGAAAGGCAATGATGAACGCCGGGCATCCATTCCACTCGGTCAGCAGTGCAGCATTGATAGAAGGCCTTGTCCAGGACCGGGGTGACTACGCCATTGACCTGATCTGCGGAAAACAAGTGACCACTCCAGTGGGAAGTGACCTGGAAATGACCAAGTACCAATTATTTCCCAAAGCCCTCCAAGAGGTCTTGAAAGACTTTGCAGTCGGAGGAGGCAACCTGATTGTTTCCGGA
Source organism: uncultured Bacteroidales bacterium (assembly GCA_946184255.1). GTDB lineage: Bacteria > Bacteroidota > Bacteroidia > Bacteroidales > UBA932 > Cryptobacteroides. Next base: position 35 of record CAMHFA010000262.1, on the reverse strand, counting down.
TCATACATTGGAACAGACTACTGGGACAGGGTTTT
>CAMHFA010000261.1 GCA_946184255.1 uncultured Bacteroidales bacterium | reverse complement strand
ATATCTACCTGACGAAAGCCCGGTAAACTAATCCATCTCTATCTTATTGAGCCTGTCGTACTCGTATGCTCCGTGACCGGCACCTATGCTGGGCAGGAAGAGTTTCTTACCCTTTTTCTTCACATCTCCGACCTTTGCGGTTCCCCAGAACGCCATTCCGTCCCTGATCTGAGTATCTTTGTCGCTTGTAACGACCCAACGGGGCTTGAACGTGATTTCCGTTCCGGCCTTGACTCCGTCATTGTCCTTGGTTGTCACTGCCTTCGTCGAGATGTGGAGTACACCGTCCTTAAACGTGACAAAATCCGTCACGCCGTAGTTTGCGACATTTGAATATTTGTATTCGGCACTCAGGTAGTACTCTGTCATAAACCCGTCGTCGTCAACGGAAATGTATCTCAACCGGTCTTCCGCGTTGGACCAATCTCCCGAGCAATCGACATTGTACTTGGAACACGATGCAATGGCAGCGACACACATTGCAAGAAGGGCGAACATAAGGATCTTTTTCATCGTTGATGGTTTTATTATTTGTTAGTAGTTAAATATATCAGGGAAAGCGTTTATAAGTGAAGGACGAGCGATTTCACGCAGTGGAATAAGGACGAAAGGTCTGGAGGCAATATCCTTGTGCGGGATTGTAAGTTCAGGAGTATCAATTGTTTCCCTCCCATAGAAGAGGATATCGATGTCTATGATGCGGGAATGGTATATCCGCTTTCCGGAGGCATCATATTCCGGAGGATCCGTACGTCCCATCGACCTCTCGATTTCCTTTATCTTTCCAAGGACAATTCCGGGGCCTTCAATCCTTTCCGTGTCCACGGAAGCGTCACTCAGCAACCGGTGCATCGGAACCCTGTAAAGGACGGCGGCATTAAGGAACTTCCCCCCGGAGAACCCCATCGGCTTCGTCTCGATAAGTTTTGACAAAGCCGTATAATGGACCCCGAAGGCATCATCCATCCGGCGCAAAGCCTCGAGGATGTTGCCTTCCCTGTCTCCGAGATTGCTCCCCAGGGAGAAATATATGTTCACATAAGCCATGTCCTCCAGGTCAACCAAAGGTTTTTCGTATCCTCGAAAGGGCTTCCTCGACGACTGACCGGGGACATCCGACATTCATCCTGACGAAACCTTCTCCACCTGTTCCGTACGAAATACCGTCGTTGAGGATGATACCTGCGTCATCGCTGAACCGGCTCATCAGTTCAGCCTGGGACAGGCCCAATGAACGACAGTCCAGCCAGATCAGGAAGGAGGCATCCGGCATGACTGACTTGATCCCTAAGTCGTTGTCCTTAAAGAAATCATACACAAGGTCCAGATTGCCTTGTATGTATTCCTTAACAGCGTCAAGCCATACCGGTTCATGGGAATATGCCGCTATGGTAGCGGTAAGGGACATGATGGACGGTTCATCCAATTTGGACTTTTCCAGCGTCCCAAGCAGCTTTTCCCTCTTCTCCTTGTCCGGGATTATGCACCATGCCGTTCCGGACAGACCTGCGAAGTTGAAAGACTTTGTAGGGCTGCCGAAAATAAGGCCGACTCGGGCGGCAGCCTCGCTTACGCTGCAGAAAGGAATATGCTTCCTGCCACGCAGGGTGAGGTCTGAATGTATCTCGTCTGAGAATACCATGACGCCGTGCCTTTCACAGATCCCGGCAAGCGTTGCAAGGGTTTCCTTATCCCAGAGGATACCTACCGGATTCTGAGGGTTGCACAGCACAAGCACCTTGGATCCTTCCTCAAAGATTCTCTCCAGCCCGTCGAAATCCATCCTGTAGCGGCCGTTTTCCTCAATGAGAGGGTTCTCTACGGGTATCCTTCCCATCTTCTCGATATATATCCTGAAATGGTCGTAGACAGGTGTCTGGAGAACAATCGTGTCTCCTGGTTCGGTGAACGTCAGGTAAGCCTGGTTAAGTGAAGCTATCACACCAGGACAAGGGGCTACCCACTCCCTTGCAACATCGTAACCATGCATCCTCTTTTCCCAGGAAACCACAGAGTCGAGGAATTCCACGGGTGTACGGGTGTATCCTAAGACATACTTGTCCACCCGGTCCCGAAGGGCCTTGGATACCAGCGGGTCGGTCATGAAATCCATGTCCGCGATCCACATCGACAGTTTCGTGGATCCCTTTTCTCCGAGATCCTCCAGGCGGCCATACTTGATGCTCCAGGAACCGAACCTGTCGATAACCTTGTCAAAATCCCAGGATAATCCTTCCGGTTTGTCCGCAGAACAGGACGGGAACCAGGCTCCGGTTGGAAGCACGACTCCGGCAGCAGCCAGCCCTTTCAAAAAAGACCGTCTTTTCATAATGCTACTGATGCGGGACCGGTTCAGGCTTGTCCGAGTAAACTATCATGCTGCGGACCTCGATGGGATGGACCCTGTCGGGGTTAAGGACCTTGAATGACACCTTATGGTTGCCGAGGGGCAGGTCGTACTTGTAGTACAGGTCAAGGCTTCTGCGGTTGTTCTGGGCGGGAAGGACCATCGTCCTGTCAAGCTCGCCGTCTAGGTATATCTC
>CAMHFA010000260.1 GCA_946184255.1 uncultured Bacteroidales bacterium | reverse complement strand
CGTCGAACGTCAGCCTGATGACTGAGGTTAGGTGCTCGAAATAGAGTGTTCCGGAAGCATGCCCTTTCACGTACATCAGTTCATATTGCGCCACGTTGTCCAAGGATCCATCCTGGCCTGACAGGTCCACTGTGCAGATTGCTTTCCTTCCTTGGAGTTCAGTTCCAATCTTTCCGGAAGTGCTGAAACAGTGAAGTTCACTGGTGGCAAAGGCCAATGCATCCTCCCCTGTCTCCACCGAGCCGGTAAATAAACCGTCTCCGGAGGCTGAAACCAACTCAGCCAGAGAAGCATCTTCACCCTTGTAATACATCACCTTTATCTTCTCTCCAGGGTCCCATGAGGTTCTTAAGCCATTTATCTCATCAGCAGACTCGGATATCCTGGTATGTGGTACCTGGACACTTCCTCGCAATTCTATAATGTAGCGTCCGGAATCATCAGTAGCAGGTTCCGCCTCATACTGCTCTTTGGTACAGGAGACTATGACGGATACTACCATCATAGCAATTAAGGATAAATACTTTTTCATCAGGTTCAATTTTAAAAAACACAGTCGGTCCACCCATCCTCAGTCTCCATACCTTCATCCAAGGTATGTTTGCCGGTCTTTGCCGAAAGGGCCATCACAGGTTCTTCCTGCATGAAAACGATTGTCGTCACTGGTGGTCGGTAAATCTTTTCCTTATTCATTTCTTATCTACTGTTTTGTACTTGCCAACATCTGCCGATTCCAGGAATGAATCGCGGTGCAAAATTGACGAATCGAACTGATATAAGGGTTATAATCAGACAGTTATTATGTCAGCATTAGAGGGTGATTATGTCCTTTGGGACAGAAAGAAAGTACAGGCTTCCGGACACGTCTGGACAAAGTCAAACTATTTCTTATATTTGCAACTTCAAAAATGACCAGAATACTTAAATCAGACTTGCTATGAACAGATTTGTCCCCGGTTTTTTCCTTTTTTTAGTGTTTATTTTTTCGTTATCGGTTCTGGTTTACGGATGTTCCGAAGGGACCGGATACCAGGATGTGAATCCAGAGGACAAAAAGGAAATCGATATCAACAAGGTTTTCACAATGGCGGTTTCCAGCCCTGACAGTGCTCTTGCACTTATCGACAGTGCGGAGGCAGAAGGAAGCCTGTCATCATTCATGGCGCAACTCACCCGTGCCAAGATCTACTTCAATCCCCTGCAGGAAGACTCTTTGGTAATCAAGTGTGCAAAGGATGCCCTGTCAATGGACTCTGATGAACTTGACAAACATAACCGGATAGTGCTTCTGAGGCTTCTTGGGAACAGTTACTATCTCTCCGGGCAGTATGACGAGTGTCTGAAGGCAGCGATTGAAGGTGGTAATGTTGCACAATCGTTGGATTCACTCGGTGCAATGGGGGAATTCAAATTCCTGACCGGTGAATGCCAGATGAGGCTGGGACAATACGCCCCTGCATACGCCAACATGGAATATGGGATAGCTGCTCTCTCCAAAGAGAGCGGATGTCATGCCAAGGAAACACTGAGTCACTTGCTGGGTGAACAGATGAGCTTTATGATCGAGGATGGGAAGTACCTCGAAGCCATAGAAAAAGGGCTTGTCAGGGAAGCTCTCTTAAACAGGCTGGCTCAGGATTACGGCAGTTCGAATTACCTTGACCAGCAATTCGGCTACCATTACGGCAAGATGGCTTATTTGTTCATGAAGGTCGGAGACAGGCAGAATGCCAGGGAATACGCAGACAAGTTTCGGAACACTGCATATTCCAAGGATCCTATCGGAAAACTCAGAATCCTTGAATACTGCCTTGAGAGCGGCCAGTACCAGGAAGCACTAGATATCCTTGGAGAGGAAGATTTCCCCTGTTCGGGTGACTCTATCTCATGTGATGGGGAATACTATCTAAGATTGAAGGCAGAGGCCTGCAACGGATTGGGAGAAGGAGGCAAGGGATATTCGTATCTCAAAAGGGCATTAATCATTTCTGATAGCCTTGCGAGGAGAACGGATAAGGAAAGGGCCCTCAGGATCTCAGACACATATAGGGCCCATGAAGCAGAATTGAGGGCAAGCGAGGCCGAAACGAAAGGAGCCCGGTACATACTCTACATGATAATCTTCCTAGCAATCTGCATCATATTGACATTGGGATTCTCCTTCTACTATATCAAGACAAGGGACATCCTCGACAAGAACCGTCTCATCGAGATGGGACGGTCGGACACCGAAAAATACATTCGACTGCTCCAGTCAGCAAATGCCAGGATACGGGAACTGGATCCAAAGGAATCCATCCAGGACAAATCGAGAGAAACGGATAGCTGGCAACTGTACCTGAAGCTTGAGGATGCGATGGAGAAGGAAAAACTCTATCTTGACAAGAACCTAACGAGGGCTGACATCCTGGATCTTCTTGGGATAGGAAAGAACAGGCTCGGAAAGATGTTCCAGGATATAGGAGGTGATCTGAGCCTTCCCTCCTATATCAATGGCAAGAGACTGAACCACGCACTTTGGGTGATTGCAGAGCATCCCGAATACACTGTCAATGAA
>CAMHFA010000259.1 GCA_946184255.1 uncultured Bacteroidales bacterium | reverse complement strand
GCCGGAGGATCGACAATGATAAGGTCGTAATTGTCTTCAGGGACGTCCCTCAGGAATTCCATGGCGTCAGCACAGCTCTCCCCATGTGAAGTCGGGTCAAATCCATTCAGGGACATATTCCTGGCAACCATGTCCATGGCTTTTTTGGAGCTGTCCACCGAATCGACGTGGACCGCACCATTGTTCAAGGCATAGACTGAGAATCCACCGGTATAGCAGAACATGTTGAGCACATTGCGTCCGCGGGAATATTTCCCAACCAGTGCCCTGTTCTCCCTCTGGTCAAGGAAGAATCCTGTTTTCTGCCCCTCAGTCCAGTTGACGAGGAACTTGTTCCCATTCTCCAATACTACCTGTTCATCATCCTGGAAGCCTTCCGCCTTGAAGAGATATCCGTCCACCAGATCAAGCCCCGCCTTGAATGGAGCCGTACCGGAACTCTTGTCGTAAACCGCCTTCAAATCATTTCCGAAGACCTCTTTCAAAGCGCTGCAGATTGCATTCTTGGCCCTGAACATGCCAACGGAATGGGCCTGCATCACACAGACTCCGTCGTACCAGTCTATTATCAGACCCGGGAGTCCGTCCCCTTCACCGTGGACAAGGCGGAAACAGTTGGTCTTCTCTACAGGATACAGGCCGGCGGCTACACGGACATTGAGAGCACGCCTTATAGTGTTTGTCCAATAATCAGGTCCCAGAACATCCTCTCCCGAAAAGCTCAGGACCCGGACGGCTATTGAACCGACCTGGTAGTGGCCATAGGCAAGGAAAGAACCGTCATGGGCGAAAACCCCGACGATATCACCCTCGGACGGCTGTCCGGCAATCTGCGCGATGGCTCCGGAAAACACCCACGGATGGTATCTCAACAGGGATTCCTCCCTGCCTTTCTTCAATATGATCTTAGTCATTGTTCACAGGATTCTTGGGAGGGTTCGGAAGCATCTGTTCCGGTGTGAGAGGATTTTTCTCGGAATCAAGCAGTTTCATGTACATTTCACGGCAAACCCAGGCGTCGGTTGCAGCATAGGCACACTGGGCGTCAGAGAGTGTTTCGGCCTCCCAATTGGACAGTTGCTGTGTCTTGGAAATCCTTATTCCGAGGATTATCGCAGCCATTTTCTTGACACTCTTGTCCTTGATTCCATATTCCCAGACCATCTTCTGAAGGTCCACAAAAGCTTTGGGTTGGAAATCGTGATGCTTTTCAAGTCCCCTCACGTCATCATTTACAGCAGCACCAACCTTGATTATGCTCTCATCAGAGAGGATGGCCCTGAGCTGCTTGGGAATGTCGCCTATGAGCTTTATCCTGAAGAGATAAGCCTTATCCTGACCGGAAAGCTGGAGCAGGGAAACCCCGTAATGAGGTTGTCCGGGAGAGAAGCAGGGCCTCGATTCAGTATCAAAACCAAGCACCTTCTGCTTCCTAAGGTATCTCACTGCCTTCAAGAACTCCAGGCCAAGGCTATCCACAACCTTGATTTTACCCGGGAAAGAGGCAGGCTCAAGCTTTTCTATTTCTTCAGGGCTTATGCTTATTTTGTACATAAGAGACGAAAGTGTTCGGAGCGAAGACGCCTACAGTGTCTGCAAAATACTCAGGCACCAAGCGGTCTTCGAAACCAATGGTCGTGAAAGGAGGCCTGTTGGAATCCTTTACCGTCATCAGGAGCCTCGCGACCGGATAAGCGATATTGTGAGTGAAAAGGTTCTTCTCCCTCATAATCTTATAACATGCATCAGGGAAAGAGAACGTCGTGTCCTTTGAATATAATACCGGGACATCACAACCAATCTTCTCGAAAAAGTCACTGATGTCGTCTCCCCCTTTTTCCGCGAGTTGGGGAGAACAGACGATAAGAACCTTGCAGTGGTAAGTCGTGTCAAGAGCTGCAAGGGCATCCCTGACGGCTACCTCCCGAAGTGCCTGACGTCCCTTCTCCCCTGAATAGAGGGAATCATAGGGCGAATTGGCGAAATCCAGTATGGAAACGATAGTCTCTCCGGCAAAATCAGGAAGGCCGTCTTGCAACCTTTTGGCATCCACATTGTCAAACTCGTCGAAGCTCATCATCTGCTCGCTCAAAGAGAGACAATGGAGAGGCTCTCCAATAAGGAATATGGCTCCGGACGGCTTGTATGATGCCTTGGCGATCCTTTGCAGGGCAGGAAGGGAGTCGCTAAGCATACTGTCAACGTAACTGATTGTCTCATAGGAATTCTCAACCCTTCTCATGCAAGAAGGAAGCATGAAAAGAAGAATCATAAGGACTATCGGAAGAGTTCTTTTTACCATATCCGGCATTTTGGACATCGCAAAGGTAATAAATTATTTCAACAAAGAAAGGATGGCGGGGACCAGCAGAGTACGTATGTACTCTTCCTCCATGAAATGCGACCCATCGTACATGGTCCAGCTTCCTTCTCCAAAATACTTCTTCCATGTCCTGACCAGAACCACCCCACTCCTCCGGAACTTGTCCCTTGTTCCGAAAAAGGCATGGAAATAATCCTTACTCCCGTTCAACGGGGTGTTGAGAAGGGCTTCCCTCCTGACATCATTCCATTTCTTAAGTGTCTT
>CAMHFA010000258.1 GCA_946184255.1 uncultured Bacteroidales bacterium | reverse complement strand
GAGTATCCTGGGCACTATGCGATAGTCGTAGCCCTGTCATCCAATCCTACGTCATCCGATTTCCAGAATGCCCTTAATGGAGGCAAACCGCTATACCAGTCAGTCATGGAAAAGATGATGGAGATTTCATCTCCGGAAAACATGATGTTCGTAGTGGGAGCCACAAAGGCCGACAAGTTCAAGGAGATCAGGACATTCTGCCCTGACAACTTCCTGCTTGTCCCCGGCGTCGGAGCTCAGGGCGGCAGTGCAGATGAGGTCATAGCAGGAGGTGCAAACTCCAAGGGAGGTCTCCTTATCAACTCTTCCAGGGGTATTATCTATGCCTCCAGTGGTGAAGACTTCGCCGATGCCGCAGCTGCAGTTGCCATTACAACTGCCAACTGGACTGCTTAATTATTATTCGTGTTGATGAATCGGATTATCAGAAAGGCAGATGTCCCTGATTTGCAAGCGGTCATGGAGGTCCTGGATGCCGCCAAGAAAATTATGCGAGATTCAGGAAACATGGGTCAATGGATCAACGGATACCCCTCGGAAGCTGTAGTGTTGCACGACATGGCAAAGGGATGGGGCCATGTAGTTGAGGATGATGGAAAGATTACCGGCTACTTCGCTTTCATGGAATCCCCTGAGCCGACTTATGCCGAAATCTTTGGCGGAGAATGGCTGGAAGACTCCCTTCCCTACCACGTTATTCACAGGATAGGCAGTTTACCGGAGGTTCACGGAATATTCAGCAGCATCATCCAATGGTGCAAGTCCAAGGACCCCAACCTCAGGATAGACACCCATCGTGACAATCACATCATGCAGCACAACATCCTGAAGCACGGTTTCATCTACTGTGGAATAATTTACCTGGAGTCGGGAGACGAGAGACTCGCCTACCAGCTCCAGGCATAAAATAGTCAGGATAACCCTAATCCGCGAAATTCATCTCGTCGAAGAGATAACCTGCATGGCCGATCTTGTCGACCACGAACAGGAGATAACGGATGTCGATTGATATGTTCCTGCAGACGTCCGGATCGAAGACGATGTCGCTCATGGTTCCTTCCCAGACCCTGTCGAAATTGATTCCGATAAGGTTACCGTCCGAGTTGATCACAGGTGAACCTGAATTTCCTCCGGATGTGTGGTTGGTGGCAAGGAAACAGACCGGCTGGTTTTCATGGCCTCCCTCAGCGTAGATGTCACGGAGAGTCTGAGGGATGTTGTAATCAAAGATCTCAGGATTGTCCTTCTCTATAATTCCCTTCAGGGTGGAGACGGGGGCATATTCCACACCGTCCGCAGGCTTGTAGCCTTGGACATGTCCATAAGCAACCCTCAAGGTGAGATTTGCATCCGGATAGAAAGCCTTATCAGGTTCGAACTCCATCTGCGCCCTCATATAATCACGGTTCAGGAGACGAATCTGCTCCCCGGTCTCATTGATTACGGGACGCAAGGTCTCCATGTACCACTGGTTGAACGCATCTGAAAGCTCGTACGCGGGATCGGAAGTGACCTTATCGATATCATCAGCTTTCAAGGAAAGCACCTTTGCCTTGTCAGTGAAAATTGATTTGGCGAAAAGATCCTTCTGCCATGCCTCAGCGCTCCCGTACTGGGCCATTTTCTCCTTGAAATATGCAGGCTTGAAACTGTCTTCCATGCTGGAGTCGAAAGCCTTGAGCATAGCTACGCAGATCTCCTCGTCTATCGGCTGGTAATAATCCTTGAAGAAAGACTCGACAGTGCCTTCAAGGGGTCTCTTTGCACTCAGGCTTGCCCTTACATTGGAAGCGAACTGAAGCAACTCGATAGGACGGATTGATTCGGAGTAAATCTCATATGCATGGTAATAGGGATTGCGTTTCTCGTAGAGAGCGGAAAGCTTATCCACAAGACCGTCATATTCAGTACCTTTAGCCCACTGCTTGAACTTGGTCTCAAAAGCCTTCTTGGAAGCCACAGTGTTCATCTTCTTGATTCCCTTCGCCTCTCCCTGCCATTTCTTCCACGCATTGGAGACGCCGGCAGCCTTTGAAGAATACTGGATTCGGACAGCCTGGTCCTGATCCATGTATCTCTTCATTATATCGAGCCGCTTTGTACGGAGATCAATCTTCTGGGGGTCGGAAACTTCGGCAACATATTCCACATCATCCGAAACGACATATTCCTTGGTGCTTCCGGGGCATCCATAGACGAAGGTGAAGTCACCCGGCTGGGCACCTGCGCGGGAAATCTTGAATGATTTCCTGGGACGGAAGGGAACGTTGTCCTCGGAATAGTCGGCAGGCTCGTTATCCTTGCCGGCATAGATCCTGAATATAGAGAAGTCACCTGTATGACGGGGCCACATCCAGTTGTCGGTGTCACCACCGAATTTGCCTATAGAGGACGGCGGAGCACCTACCAGACGGACATCGCGATAGATCTTGTAAACGAAGAGGAAATACTGGTTACCGTAGTACAAGGCCTCAACTGAAGCACGAAGACCCTTGCCTCCTTCAACGGCATTCTTGATAAGGCGGGCAGAGTTGACCCTGACCACTGAATCCCTCATAGACTCAGTCATGCTCTTGTCATAACCGCGAAGGACTTCT
>CAMHFA010000257.1 GCA_946184255.1 uncultured Bacteroidales bacterium | reverse complement strand
CAAGAGGGAGATTCCCATCGTCATCATGGAGCCTCTCCAGGGCGGGCGACTCGCCAGGGTTGCAGACAGTGTCGCGAATCTCCTGAAAGAGCGCGATCCGGAGGCATCGCTGGCTTCATGGGCATTCAGGTTTGTCGGTTCCTATCCCAGGGTCCTCACCGTCCTGAGCGGAATGGTCTATCTGGAGCATCTCCAGGATAACCTCCGTACTTTCATGGACTTCCAGCCCCTGACTGAGGAGGAGAAGATCTTCCTTGACACCGAAGTCGCCGGCCTGATGGCCAATTATCCTACTGTGAACTGCAATGACTGCAAGTACTGCATGCCATGCCCTTACGGAATTGACATCCCCGGCATATTCATGCATTACAATGAAGCAGTGAACCATGCCAAGGTCGCCCAAAGCGTGGAGCAGGAGAACTACAGGGAACTGAAGAGAGCCTATCTGGTCAGCTATGACAGGGCCGTCCCTACCCTGCGCCAGGCCAGCCACTGCGTGGGTTGCAAGCAATGCATACCCAAGTGCCCTCAAAGCATCCAGATCCCCCGCGAACTGCGCAGGATCGATGCCTATGTCGAGAAACTGAAGCAGAATACGCTCTCGTCAGAATAGACGGCTTCCTTCCGGCCCGATCTCCTTGTACGGTATGGGCTTCAGGCCGAAACCGGCCAGGACTTCTGGAGAAAGGTAATATTCAAGAGATTCAGTCACGGGATCCTCGCCTATCGAGATCCCGTGATTGTTTTGCAGATAATTCTGTCCTTTGTCGTCGTAAAGCATCCTGCCACAGCCTACCATGATATTGTTTCTTATGATATTGCGGTCGACATTCGCATGTATGTCAACCTTCAGTTCGGGATAACGCTCCTTGTAAAGAGCGGAATCGATGTCCACTTCCTCATGGATCTTTCTCTTGACCTCTTCCCTCTCCAAGGCTCCATCCCATCCCGCCTGCCCCCAGGGGGAGAAACTCACACCCATGTTGCAGTCGAAGATCACGTTGTTCTCCACCAGGTTATCTTTTCCACCGTGGATCTGAACGGCGCCGAAATGGACACCGCCGACGTTCCTGAATATATTGCCGTAAATGACCTGGCCTGAGATCATGTCGTCGAGCCTGACTCCGGCAGAGCCATGGAGCGACCCTCCCAGGATATTCTCCCAGAGGTTATAACGTATGACATTACCCCTATAGCCATAGTTATAGAACATGTCAATGGCTCCCTGGTCGTCACTCTCCTTCACAAGGTCATGGAAGTGGCTGTATTCGATGATTACATCATTGCCTTCTATGCGCATGGCGGATGAGGGTGAGTCGGAGAATTCACAATGGGTGACCAGGAGACCGCATCCCTCGAAATACAATGCCGGCTCGTAGGTATGCCGGAAAAGGGAGATGTCCTTGACAACCGTATTCCTTACCTCATAGCCGGAATGTGCCAGTGTCCTCCTGTCCCCTCCGTATAGTTTCATCCCTGAATGGCCGAGGGTTCCGAAACGGCAGCCCTCTATCCTGACCCCCTCGGAGGCGGTAACATGAAGAGCATCCACCCCGAAACGGAATATTCCTACATCCTCGATGAGCACATCCTTCGAACGAGTGACGGCAACGGCATTGGTCCGTCCTCCCGCAAACGACAAGCCCCGTATGGTAACATCTTCACAATCCGATACTTCCAGCATTGCATCGGCACTGAATACGGAAAGGCTTACCTCATCCCCTTTCTCGTAGCCTTCCGGCGGGAGCCAGTACAGTTTCCCCTTCTCCCTGTCGATATAATACTCTCCGGGGGAATCCAACGCACAGAAGAGGTTGACTCCACGGAATTTTAAACCGGACTTGTAGCCGTAATTATGCCAGGGCTCACCCAGGGTTATCGTCTTTGCGGCAGTATCGATCGACACGACCTTTCCGTAATCATCCCTCCAGTCCCAACGGAAATATCCATATATCCATGCATCCTTTTCATCCGCCCATGCCGATATTCCGTCCTCTTCATATCTGAATATGCCCTCCTTGTGGCTTATATCGTCCAACTTGGTCTCGCCCAGGGCCTCGGATGCGGTCAGGAAACCATCATCGGGATAGCTCGCAATCGACTGGCGCATCCCTTTCCAATACAGATCCGCGAGATTGGCCTTATTGCAGGCGTCTCCATAATCCCGTATTCCCGAACCGGCAAGGTCAGCCTCGAGCAAATCCCCTTTCTTCCTGAACCTCAGGATCTTCCTGTCTCCCCTTATTACCGGTTCCTCTCCAGGAGCCGCCTCGACAGAAACGTTCCGGCCCTTTATTCCGTTGAGAACCAGCTTTCCTGCAGGATAGTACTCCCCTCCCATTACCACCAGACGGAAATTACTTTCCCCAGCCATGATCCGGGAGAAAGCATGCTCAAGGGTTCTCCACGGTCTCTCTGAAGTTCCGGGCCAGCTGTCATTGCCTTTCGGGGAAACATAACGTTCAATTATTTCAGCCTTTATGGGTAGAATGGTGACAAATGACAGGATAAACAGTGACAGGATCCGGCAGAATCTCATGGAGACAATCATTTTTTAGGTTTTATACCACAAGATAGGATTTTTTTCTTATATTTGCAGT
>CAMHFA010000256.1 GCA_946184255.1 uncultured Bacteroidales bacterium | reverse complement strand
CCTCTTCTGGCGGGAAGCGTGTATGAAGACATCAAGTTTGTTTGGATGGTCCTTGAGTACGAAGAATCCGGAACGGCCGGCTATGACGCATGATGACTCTTCTGCCAGTGAGAGCAGGATCTCCTTCTCATACGAGAAGACTTCGTTGGACGTTACCACCGGAGGCTCCTCGACACCACGGGGAATGAACATTTCCGAACCGAATTCAGGGGAGATCCTGGAGAACAGATCCTCCAGCCAATTCTGCTTCTTACCCTTGATCCTTTCTATCTCGCCTTCGTTGAGGCCGAACATTTTCACCAGTTTATCGATGAGTTGCTTGTCGCAGAAGCGGACTCCGAGTCTTTCGGCAAGTTTCCTTCCTACTGTCCTTCCACCGGAACCGACTTCGCGGCTGATGGTAATGACAAATTTGTCGTTAGTGTTCATGAGAAAAAGTTTTATTGGCAAATTTAACAAATAATCATCAGTATTTTTTGTATATTTACAAAAACATGAAACATAATTAATTTCCCGAATAATATGCTTAACAGAAGAGATTTCCTCAAGTCCATGGCGGTGGCTTCAGCCGGTGTGGCATTGACTCCCGGAGAGATCCTGGCGAAGGAGAGTTTTGTCGGTGGCCTATCCAAGGCCAAACCCCGCGGAGAAAAGGTCAAGATCGCCTTTGTCGGTATAGGCAACAGGGGTGAGCAGATCATCACTGATTTCACGAATACCGGCATGATCGATGTCGTCGCCCTTTGCGACGTGGATATCGACGGACCTCAGTGCAAGAAGGTCCTGGGAATGTATCCGAAGGCCAAGAGGTTCCGTGACTATCGTCAGATGTTTGACAAATGCGGCAATGAGTTTGATGCAGTAGCAGCTGCTATTCCGGACCATTCCCATTTCCCGATCGCCATGCTGGCCATGAACCAGGGCAAGCACATCTATCTTGAGAAACCGATGTGCCGTACCTTCCATGAGGCAGAACTCATGATGGCTTCAGCAAGGAGACATCCCAACCTCGCAACCCAGGTGGGCAACCAGGGACATTCCGATGCCAATTATTTCCAGTTCAAGGCTTGGCTCGATGCGGGCATTATCAAGGACGTCACTGCTGTCACAGCCCATATGAACAACTCCCGCCGCTGGCACAATTTCGATGCTAAGAGGATGTATCGCATGCCTGCCCAGCAGTCCATCCCCCGTGGCATGGATTGGGACACCTGGCTTGGAGTAACTCCTTATCATGATTTCAATGAGAAATACCATCAGGGCGACTGGAGATGCTGGTACGACTTCGGTATGGGTTGCCTCGGAGACTGGGGAGCCCATATTCTCGACACGGTGCATGAATTCCTCGAGCTCGGCCTTCCTTACGAAGTCAGTATGCTCTATGAGAATGGACACAATGATTATTTCTATCCGTATTCATCCACCATCCTTTTCCGCTTCCCCCAGAGGAATGGAATGCCGCCTGTGGATGTGACCTGGTACGATGGTCTTGACAACCTTCCTCCGCTCCCGAAGGGATATGGCGGTGGGGTTTCGACTGCAGATGTACCTGCTTCCAATCAGAATGACGGTCCTGTGGCCAAGATCTCTCCCGGCAAGATCATATATTCAAAGGATCTCATCTTCAAGGGAGGAAGTCACGGCTCAACCTTGTCGATCATTCCTGAGGAGGCTGCCAGGGATATGGCAAACAAGCTTCCCGAGGTGCCGAAGAGCCCTTCAAACCACTTCGAGAACTTCCTTCTCGCCTGCCAGGGAATAGAAAAGACCCGTTCCCCGTTCGAGATCAACGGAGTCCTCTCCCAGGTGTTCTGCCTTGGTGTCATCGCACAGAGGCTCAATGCCAAGCTCTATTTCGATCCCAGGACAAAGCAGTTTACCAACAATGAGTTCGCCAATGCCATGCTCGCAGGCCTGCCGCCTCGCAGGGGATGGGAGGAATTCTACAAGATGTAATATTCATGAATATGAGAAAGTTAGCATATGCCCTGATGGCTGCGGCTCTCTGCCTTTCGGCCTGCTCTTCCGGAGACAAGACTAGTGACAACACCCTTACACGCAAGGAGAAGAAGGACGGTTGGACCCTTCTGTGGGACGGTAAGACGACTGAAGGATGGAGGGGTGCCAAACTGGATGCCTTCCCCGAGAAAGGTTGGGTTATTGAAGACGGGGTACTGAAGGTCCTCGCAGGTAACGGGGGAGAGTCCACAAACGGTGGTGACATCATCACTACCCGTCTGTACAAGAACTTCATCCTCAAGGTGGACTTCAAGATCACCGAAGGAGCCAACAGTGGAATCAAGTATTTCGTAGATCCTACCCTTAATAAGGGCGCAGGCTCGGCCATCGGCTGCGAATTCCAGGTCCTCGACGACCTCCGTCATCCTGACGCCAAACTTGGCGTAAAGGGCAACAGGACCCTGGGCTCCCTGTATGACCTTATTCCTGCTCCTGAAGACAAACCTTTCGACATCAATTCCTGGAACACTGCCATGGTAGTGGTAGAGGGCAATCATGTCGAACACTGGTTGAATGGAGTTAAGCTCCTGGAGTACGAGCGCAACAACCAGGAATGGAATGCCCTTGTTGCATACAGCAAGTACCGTGACTGGCCGAATTT
>CAMHFA010000255.1 GCA_946184255.1 uncultured Bacteroidales bacterium | reverse complement strand
GATGTTGAAATAATCGCACACCACTTCCTGGACCTTGTCGATGGTAACCTCGTTCTGCTCTTCGGATACGATGTTTCCAGTTACCCTCTCAGCAAGCTCCTTGGTCACTTCTTCATGGCACAGGGTCGCACTTGCGATGAGGGAGATCAACGCTCCTTCGAGTTCCCTGAAGTTCGAGCGGATCTTGTTTGCCAGAAGGTCGAGCACCTCTTCGCTCACCGTGACTCCTTCACGTACGCACCTTGCCTTGAGCATTGCAAGCCTTGTATCATGATCTGGTTTTGAA
Organism: uncultured Bacteroidales bacterium; assembly: GCA_946184255.1. GTDB lineage: Bacteria > Bacteroidota > Bacteroidia > Bacteroidales > UBA932 > Cryptobacteroides. The sequence goes on along the minus strand of CAMHFA010000255.1, from coordinate 2,346 downwards.
AGCTCCACGGAAAGTCCCCACTTGAAACGGGAGAGCAGCCTCTCCTCGAAATTCATCAAGTCAACTGGGGCACGGTCAGATGTGAAGACCAACTGCTTGCCGGACTGGTGGAGATGATTGAATATGTTGAAGAAGGCATTCTGCGATGCTGGACCGATAAGCTCCTGGATATCATCCACAACCAAAACGTCAATCCTCATGTAATAGGCCATGAAATCTGCCAGCTTGTTCTGGTGGACAGCATTCATGTACTGAGTCTTGAACTCGTTGCCGGTGACATATAGGACAATAAGGTCAGGATAGGCGTCATGGATGGCGATGCCTATGGCCTGGGCAAGGTGTGTCTTTCCCAGACCGGGACCACCGAAGATGAACAGAGGGTTGAAAGGGGTCTTGCCAGGCTTGTCGGAGATGCTGATACCGGCATTGATACCCATCTTGTTGCACTCCCCTTTCACCATGTTGTCAAAGCAATAGGCAGGATTGAGCCTCGGATTGATCTTTACTTTCTGGAGACCCGGGAACACGAAAGGACCGGGATTGCTGGAAGCCTGGAATGTACTGAGCATGACAGGCTTGTTCTCCGGAACATTGCTGTGTGAAGCGGTAAAGACCATTGCGCTCTCATTCTTCACAGGATGTATCCTGTAGAGAAGCTTGGCATCCTGACCGATCACCCTGCGGAGAGTCATCTTTATAATTGGAAGATAGGCATCCTCCAGATAGCTCCGGAAGAAATCAGTAGGCACTTCAACGGTAAGGGTCGATCCGACGAGTGAGATAGGAACAATGGTCTTGAACCAGACATTGAACTGCTTCGGATCGACGTTCTGTTCGAAGATCCGAAGACACTCATTCCATATGGAAATATGCCTTTCCAGTTCAGCCATTTTCTTATTGCTCGAGATTGTCTTTCGGGAGCAGAGACTCCCTTGCTTTGTGTGTGCAAAATTGGGGGAAAAAATATTTATAAAAAATCTTTTTTATTATTGTTTTTGATTTTTATTTTCCCTATAATATAGAAACGAAACCCAATTTTCCTGATTTTATAATTATTTAATTATCAAGCAAATATTACACACATATAGCGTAATAACGAAGAGAATAAGCGATTATAAATTAGAATTATTCTAAAATAATGAAATTGGGATTTTTCTCCATTTGACAAGCCTGCAAAAGGGAAAAATCGTTATTGGAATCTTGTACTGATTCCGTTCTCAACCTTAACAAGGAAAGAATCGGGAAATGACTTTTTCAGGAGTTCATAACTAGCCTTGGCTTCCTCGAGATTATTTGAACATCCAATGTAGTACTTGAAGAGCTTTCCACTGCGGCTGCTTTTGAATTCATTTCCCTTGAAAAAAGGATCCCCTTGCCTCATATCCTTGGATGAAACAAGAACCTGGGTCCCATAGAAGATCTCGTCTTCAACAACGAGGACAGTTGGCTCTACCTTTAAAGTGTCAACCTGAGGAGTTTGTTCCTTCACCGGAGTGGTCACGCTTCCGTCATATTCCTTCTTGTAGGCTTTGAAGGCATCGAACAGGTCAGAAGCTATCTTCTCCCTTCCTTTTTCAGTTATGAGAACCTCACGGTCCGCCGGGTTCGACATGAAACCGCATTCAACTAGCACTGCCGGCATAGCAGTCCTCCAGAGGACATAGAACGGGTCTTGCGAAATACCTCTGCTGTTCTTGATCGCACCGCCCTTCATCTCCCTGTCCACGAACTGGGCGAACTTGAAACTCTGCTCCAGGAAGGCGTTCTGCATGAGGTTCATGAATATATAAGACTCCGGATCATTAGGATTGAACCCCTCGTACTTTGTCGTATAGTTGTCCTCCATCGTGATAACGGCATTCTCCCTACGTACCACGTCCATGTTGCCAGCATAAAGATCCTTGTTCCGGCTGGTGTATTGGCCAAGGATGTGGACGGAATAACCGTTAGGTCCGCTCCTCTTCCCATCCACGGAATTGATATGGATAGATATGAAGAGATTGGCCTTGTTCCGGTTGGCAATGTCCGCCCTCCCCTGCAATTCCACGAACTTGTCGTCTTTCCTGGTCATAATGACCTTGACATCCGGATAGGCGGTACTTATCTTTCCGGAGAGCCGCTTGGCGATGTCCAGTACAACCGTCTTCTCCATGGTCTTTCCGCTGGGACTTATACAACCGGCATCCTTTCCGCCATGACCGGGATCAATAACGACTGTGGTGAGCCTGATAGGAGAAGGACTCTCCTGTCCGTATGCCTGGGAGGCTGCGGAAGAAATGGCCACTGTCAATAGTACGGCAAGAAAATTGCGAAGGATATCCAAAATATGTCGTATATTTGTTGATT
>CAMHFA010000254.1 GCA_946184255.1 uncultured Bacteroidales bacterium | reverse complement strand
CGCTTTGTCAGTGCAGAATTCACACTTAACCGTTATCTTGAATGGGCTTTCTGGGCCTTGTTGATCGGTCTTTTGATTTCCAACACAGTAGGTGTTCCGGACTGGCTCAAGCCGGCTATCAAGACCGAGTTCTACATCAAGACCGGTCTGGTCATCATGGGATTCTCTGTCCTATTCTCGAACATTGCCAAGTTCGGTCTCTATGGCCTTGGAATCGCATGGATCGTCACCCCTATCGTTATCCTTTTCATGTGGTGGCTTGGAACCAAGGTTTTCAAAATCGACAATAAACCTCTGGTCATAACACTTGCCTCTGCTACTTCCGTCTGCGGAACCTCAGCAGCTATCGCTACCGGTGCAGCCTCAGGAGCAAAGAAGGACGACCTTTCCATCGCGATTTCCATCTCTATCATATTCACCATCCTGATGATGGTTTTCGAACCCATGATCATCAAGGCTGCAGGTATGACCCAGCTGATGGGAGGTGCCCTTATCGGTGGTACGGTTGACTCCACCGGAGCGGTTGTCCTTGCAGGTAACGCCCTTGGACCCGAAGCAGAGCAGGCGGCCGTACTCGTTAAGAGTATCCAGAACATCCTGATCGGATTCATCGCCTTCTTCGTGGCGGTGTTCTTCGCCACCAGGGTTGACAGGAATTCAGAGAAGAAGGTCGGTGCCGGTGAGATCTGGACCCGCTTCCCTAAGTTCATCCTAGGTTTCTTCGCAGCTTCCCTTATCGCATCCTTCATCCTTCAGCCTCTTTGTGGCTCAGGTGCTGTTAAGGAAATCAACACCGTTCTCGACCAGTATAAGAACTGGGCGTTCGTCCTTGCTTTCACCAGCATAGGTCTTGACACCAACTTCAAGGAAATCGCCAAGCAGATGCAGGGCGGAAAGGTCCTCTGGCTCTATATCATCGGCCAGGTCTTCAACATCGCCCTGACCCTGTTCGCGGTCTGGTTCCTGCTTTCTGGTGTCATCTTCGACATCCCGGTCCTTGACCTCTACAAATAGTGGCATCCGGAAAGGAAAAGGCATTCAAAGTGGTCACCATCGTTGCGGTGGTGGCCATTTTGGCCTGTGCCCTCTGGATAATGGCAAACAAGATGGGGCTGGTCCAGGGATACGATTTCGGGGCCGGCGCCTATTATTATGCCGACATCCCGGGTTATGACGAAATCGCCAAGGAAGACGTCTATAAAACCTCGGTTCCTTACTGGGTACATGTGGTTCTTTTCCTGGGATGGGGTTGGCTGATGTATCGGCTCTGGATTTGGATTGACAAGCGCAAATAGATGAACACAAAAATGCTGGCATCCTGTTCTTCGTGCGGATGCAAAAAGGAGATAACCGTACATGGAGGGATCAACGTTGGAGAGAATCCCGAACTGAAGGCCCTTGTAAAGGACGGAACCCTCTTCGTTTGGGACTGTCCTTCATGCGGATCGGCCAATCTCGCCACCTATCAGACAATCTATCACGACCCCTCGGAGAGGGTCATGGTCTGGCTGCTTCCCGAGGGTTTGCTGCCGGAAGAAAAAGTTGCCGAACTCGGCCGTCAGATAGAAGCTTCTTCCGATTTCCCGGAAGGATATGTTTTCAGAAGGGTAAGTGACGTTGGTTCCCTGGTAGAAAAAGTCAATATCTTCGATGCCGGCCTGGATGACACGGTTCTGGAGATGTGCAAGTATGTCACCAGGATGGAAATGGCCGGAAAGGCGGGAGAGAAAGACCTTGTTTCTGCCCAGCTGAAGTTCTACAGGACAGACGGACCGGACAACGACATAGAATTCTCCTATCCTCTAAACGGCCAGATGCACGGGGTGCGGATAGGTTTCAATGTATATGGAGATTGCGCCGGAATTCTCCGACGCAATCCATCAATTAAACCTTCCGGGGGCTTCCCCGTTGTCGATCAGGCCTGGATAGCCCGATTCTTCGGCTGATCCTTATTCAACCTTTCTTGCACCATCGCTGATCACGACGTCGTAAATCTTCACATCGTGACCGAACTTAGCGGGGAACTGCTCCTTGACCGCGGCAATGAAGCCGTCATAGAGCTCTTCCTTGACCAGGTTGATGGTGCAGCCGCCGAAACCTCCGCCCATGACACGGGATCCGGTAACGTCGCATTTGCGGGCCAGCTTGTTGAGGAAATCCAATTCGGGGCAGCTCACTTCGTAGAGTTTGCTCATTCCGAAATGGGTCTGGTACATCATCTCTCCCACGGTTTCATAGTCACCTCTCTCAAGAGCGTCGCAGACATCGAGGACCCTCTGGACCTCTCCGATGACATATTCTGCCCTGAGGAAGTCCTCTTCCGGAATCTCTTCGCGGACCTCTTCGAGCCATACCCTCTTGGCATCGCTCAGGAAGTCGACCTCGGGGTGATTCTTCTTGATGGCCGCAGCTGCATTCTCGCATGACTCACGCCTCTTGTTATAGGCAGAAGAAGCAAGCTCGTGTTTTACGCAGGAATCAATGAGGACCACTTTGTAGCCCTGGGGATCGAAAGGAAAATACTTGTACTCAAGGGTCTTGCAGTTCAGGCGGATCAAGCAGCCCTTCTTTCCGAAAATGGAAGCGAACTGGTCCATGATGCCGCACTTGACGCCGCAATAGTTGTGCTCGGTG
>CAMHFA010000253.1 GCA_946184255.1 uncultured Bacteroidales bacterium | reverse complement strand
GCATCTGCCTTACAAGCAGAGGGTCGGCGGTTCGACTCCGTCAACTCCCACGAAAGGAAAAGCCCCTTCAGATTTCTCTGGAGGGGCTTGTTGCTTATTGGATTATAAACTGTATATTTGTTGAGAAACTACATACTTTAACCGGTCATGAACAAGAAATTAGCCTTTTCCATTCTTTTCTTCTCTCTCCTGTTTTCCGTTTCGATTCATGCGCAGCTCATACAGGTGAACCCGAAATTCGGGGAAGTTTCCAAAGCTGAAGTGGAGCTGGATACCTATCCTCTCGACACGACCGCTTCCCTTCTTTTGCTTTACAGTGACCGGAAGGTCTCCGTCAGGGTCGACCCGGAGGGCAGGTTGGAAAGGGAGATCAAGGTCCGTGAGAGGTGGAAGGTGTTGAAGGAGTCTGGCAAGGATGAGATAGACTATGAGATCTTCTATTCAGTTGCCAATAACTTCATGGAGAACGTCAGGGAAATCCGTGCAACAACATTTGACTTGGTGGACGGTCAAGTGGTTTCTCACAAGATGTCAAAGAAATTCGTGTTTGACGAGCCGTATTCCGACGGTGTAAAGAGGGTGACATTTTCCCCGGAAAACGTCCGTCTCGGCTCGGTCGTGGACGTGAGTTTCATGATCATTTCCCCGACCATAGATATCGGGAAGGTCCAATTGCAGAGGGAATATCCGGATTTTATCTTTTACAACACAACGACCTTGGGGATGCTCCCTTTCTCCCAAGATCGTTCTTCGGTGTTCGCGACATTGGGTTCTACTTCGTATTCGGACTATTATGATAAGCTCCGCATGGCGGATGTCCCAGCTCTTCGTGGCGAACCTTACAGCTACTGCCCCGAGATTTACTGCGCAGCGGTCAATTACAATGTCAGGAGCCTCAATATTCCCGGAGTCTTGTACAAGGATTATGCAGTCACATGGGAAGATGTGGACAACAGGTTGGTTACGGCAGGACTTCTGGATTGCTGCAAGGGGTCTGCGAAACTGATCGACGGTGCTGCTGAAGCTATTGCCGGAAAGGAAGATGAACGTGAGAAGATTGCCGCTGTCAGGAATCTTGTGATGGATAAGGTTTCGTGGAATGAAAAAGTAAGCAGGTTGCCCGAGAAGGGGCGCACTGTGCTCAAGAGCGGATCGGGCGACAGTGCTGACATCAATGCGTTGGTCGCCAGCGTCTTGAACTCTTTGGGCTATCGTGCCGAACCAGTCATGGTCAAGCTCAGGGATAACGGACCGATGGTTGATTACATGATCTCGATGGATCAGTACGATGCCATGATCCTGCGGATTGAGTGCCCTTCCGGTGAGGTACACTTCCTGGATGCGGCCAAATCCGATGCGTACGTGGATGTCCTCAGTCCCTCATATCTTGTCACGAAGGCAAGGCTAATCTCGAATGACGGGCAGGGGGTCTGGATAGACTTGACTAAGGAATTATCAATCAAATCATCTGTCTTTGAATCCGTGCAGATGCGATTTGAGGACTCCCGTCTTGTAGGTTCCGGCAGGATATTCGCGACAGGGAACGATTCCTATGTGATGCGCCGCAAATACCATTCTTTCGATGACGAGGAAAAGTGGATAGAAGACTCGGAAAAGGATATGGAGATAAGGATAGGCGGGATGCAGTTTGATGATCCTTCGGGATATTCCGCCCAAAGTGTGGTCAAATATGATTTCGAAAAGGACGTGACCCTGGGAGATGGCCACATCTATGTCAATGCCTTCCTGTCCCGCTATCACTCAGACAAGACTTTCAGCAGTGAGGAAAGGACTCTCCCTGTGGACTTCCCATATTGTAATTCAATAACTTACAATCTGGTCTTCATGGTTCCGGAGGGCTATGAAGTCGAATCCATACCCCAAAGCGTCAGATACACGTGCTCTTCTCCTGAAGGCTCGGAACTGCTCCTGATATGCCGCCAGTCAGGGAATTCGGTCACAGTCGATTACAAGTTCAAGCTTGGCAGCATGCTTGTCCCTATCAGCGGCTACAAAGACCTGCGAACTTTCTGGGAGCAGGTCTGCAAGGTTGAAAAGTCGATGATTGTCCTCAAGAAGATATGAGACGCTTCCTTCTATGCTCCGTTTTCTTGCTGATGGCTGTTCTCCCTGCACTTTCTGGGGAGAAGCATGCCTCGGTTCTACGTGACGATGAGACCTTCACTATGCAATCGTTAGAGAACGGTGTGTTGACCGTCACCCGTTCAGTAGTCGTATATTCCAAGAAAGGGCTGGACGCTGCGGTCTTCGTTGAATATACCAGCAAGAACGATGTCCTCAGCTCCTTTTCCGGCTTCATGAAACTGCCTTCCGGGCAGTTGGTGAAGATTGGCAAGAAAGACCTTACCACTGTCTCGATCGCTTCCGGAATCGCTGAAGACGGTTTCATGACAGCCTACATGCCGTCACCTCCGTCGTATCCCGTCACAGTCACATATGAATATACGATCCAGCAAAAGGGTGGATTCGTCGTTTTTCCTGTCTACTGCCCAATCACTACAGGGAATACCGATCTGCGGGAAGGCCGCTTCACCCTTTCGGTGCCTCCGGGTACCGTAATCCGGAGCCACGAGGTCGGTCCGGCAGGGAAAAAGACAGTAGAGAAAGGAGCGAAGAGTGACAC
>CAMHFA010000252.1 GCA_946184255.1 uncultured Bacteroidales bacterium | reverse complement strand
CTTTTATGAAATCACTGAACTGGTTGAAATCCATCATATTCATTCTCCTGAATCGGCCCTCATCGAATCCATCATCTGCTTTGCCCTGCGTAAGCGGGTCTTGACAGTGTTCAGTTCGAGGTCCATGTTTTCTGCGATTTCGTCATATTTCATCCCATCTATCAGGCGTTTCCTCGCCACTGTCCTGTAAAGGTCAGGCAGCCGGTCGATGTACTTTATCCTCTCTTCTTCTGACTCGGTCTTGATCAGTGTGTTGAGGGCATCTTCAGTCTGGTCCGGTATCCCCTCGAAGCCGGAGGACTGGGAATCGTCGTCAAGATAGACTATCTGGTTCTTGGGGTGTACCCTTTTTTCCTTTTCCAGGCTGTCCAAGGCAGTGTTGCGAGCAATCGTGCTTAGCCATGTCAGGAACTGGCTGCGGGTCTCGTCATAGTTGTGGATCTGGCGGAAGGCCTTTTCGAAGCTGCGGGAACAGATGTCATCGACGTCATAGTCGTCGATGTTCTTGAAACGGTTCTTGATATAGGACCTCAGCTGGTCTATATGCCTGTCCCATAGGGCCGTGAATGCCAGTCCATTGCCGTTCTTTGCGAGCTGGATCAACTCATCAATGGGCCTCAAGCCAGTTCTTTCCATAATTGCATTCGACTGTGAGCGGCACGCTCAGTTTCACAATGTTTTCCATCTTATCCACCACCATGGCCTTCAATGCTTCAATCTCTTCCGGAACTGCGTCAAACACAAGTTCGTCATGGATCTGGAGCACCATCTTCGACTTGAACCCTTTCTCTGTAAGTTCTTTATCGACTGCTATCATCGCCAACTTGATGATGTCGGCCGATGTTCCCTGTATGGGGGCATTGACGGCATTCCTTTCTGCCAGCGCCCTGATGGTCCCGTTCTTGGAATTGATTTCAGGAATATATCTCCTTCTGCCAAATAGGGTCTCAACATAACCGGTTTCCCTCGCCGCTGCCTTGGTGTCTTCGATAAATGATAGGATTGAAGGGAAGCCTGCAAAATAGTCCTCGATAACCTTCTGGGCTTCTTTCCTGCCTATTCTCAGCCGTTGGGCGAGACCGAAGGCGGAGATTCCGTACATGATTCCGAAATTGGCCGTCTTTGCAATCCTTCTCTGGTCGGCTGTCACTTCCTCGTGGGGGATTCGGAATATCTTGGAGGCCGTGGCGGCGTGGATGTCCACCCCTTCCTTGAAAGCCTTTACCAGATGTTGGTCGCAGCTAAGATGGGCCATGATTCGGAGTTCGATCTGGGAATAGTCTGCCGAGAGGATGAGTCCTTCAGGCGTTCCGGGAACGAAAGCCTTCCTTATCTCCCTGCCGCGGTCAGTCCTGATTGGGATGTTCTGAAGGTTGGGATTTGAAGAACTCAGGCGGCCGGTTGCTGTCAGTGCCTGGTTGAAGGTTGTGTGGACCTTTCCGTCCGAGGGGTCGATGTAACCTGGGAACGGCTCGATGTAAGTGGACAGAAGCTTCTTGACTGCCCTGAATTCCAGGATTTCGTCCACTATCGGATGCCTGTCAGCGATGTCCATCAGGGTGGTCTCGTCAGTTGAATAGGTCCCGTTGGCGTTCTTCTTTGGCTTTGAGGCAAGTTTCAGTTTTTCGAACAGGACTTCGCCGATCTGTTTGGGCGATGAGACGTTAAGTGAAGGTTCTCCTGCAAGTTCACGGACTTTCGCCTCCCTTCCGGTCATCTCTGAACGAAGTTGATCAGTGTAGTCTTTGAGTGAACCTATATCTACCCGGACTCCGTTGCGCTCCATCCTTGAGAGAACTTTCAAGAGAGGTTCCTCCATCGACCAGTATAGTCCTGAGGCGTTCTTCACTTCAAGTTCTTTCTCCAGAATGTCCTTCAGCATGAGGATTATAGCTGCTTCCCGGCCCCTGTCAGCCAATGATTCATCTGAGGGGATGTCGTCGAACAAGGACCCAGTGGAAGCTTCATTTTCGACACCCGGTGCCTCTATCGAAAGACCAAGAAGACCTTGTGAGAGGACTTCGACCTTGTGGCTCTTCTCGGGGTCCACGAGGTAGTGCATAAGTCCAACATCGAACAGTTTACCCCTCAGGTTTATCCCTTCTGAAGAGAGGATGTTCATCTGGCGTTTGAGATCGTCTCCGCATTTTGTGACGGCCTGGTCCTCGAGGATAGATTTGAAGTCCTTGACGCTGCCTTCGGAGACCATGAAGGGGAGATTCTTCGCTTCGCCCAGAATGACATGGCTACCGTTCGGGATGACAGGGGTGGCGACAATTACCCTTCTGACTTTGGAGAATATGCCCTCACCTGCTCCTTCTACGATGGCAGAGCAGATACCTGCCTTCCGGGCAGCCTTGCATGCTTCAGCAGGGGAGACCTTCTGAATCTCAAGGTTCTTCTCTTCCTTGGCAGGAGCCTGGGCAATGTGGCCGATGAACCTTTGCAGCGAGTTGAATTCGTATTTTTCGAAGAGATCGGCAAGTTCAGGTCCGTAGGCCCTGTCCACCTTCATTTCTTCAGTGGCAACCTCCACATCGATGTCGGTCTTTATGGTAACCAGTTCCTGGCTGAGACCTATATGGTCCGCGGCTTCCTCGAACATCGCTTTCTGTCTTGGGGGCAGCTCGTCAAGGTGGGCGTAGATC
>CAMHFA010000251.1 GCA_946184255.1 uncultured Bacteroidales bacterium | reverse complement strand
TCTTCATCGATCATCTCGATTTCGGCACCCACCAGGTTGATGTGGGAGGGAATCATCTGAAGGTCAGGTATCTCGGTCTGGATCAGGGCGTCACGGACATCGATCTTGCCGATCATAACCTCATAGATGGTTCTCTTCTCGTCGTTGTCGGGAGAGAAATTGAGTCCGGAGGTCGTGTTCGCCTGTGGATCGGCATCTATGATCAGGACTTTCTTTTCGAGTACTGCCAGCGAAGCAGCAAGATTGATGGCGGTGGTGGTTTTCCCGACCCCGCCCTTCTGGTTGGCTATGGCTATGACTTTTCCCATGTCTGGATGATATTCAAACCTACAAATTTACGAAAAAAAAGTCGGTTATCAAACTGGGTCGACGTCCAGTGAGATGTGGCCGATATATTTCCTTTCCTTCTCAAAAATTTCCACTGTGTCGGCAAGGGTTATTTTGTTTCCTGTCAGGCTCTTGTCCTTTGGGAGGAGTAGCCTTATTATCCGTATGTTCTCCCTTGCGACCTTGTCAACGGCAGGGGAATACGGTCCGATTACCTTTACACCGGTTCCGAACCTGGAACCTTTCATTGCTGCAGCCAGTGCCCGGCTCATCAGCTCGACCCTGGAGAGATTGTAATCCTTTACCAGGATGTTGACTATCCTTGAATATGGGGGATAGCTGAAAAGCATTCTCTCAGTGAGCATGGAAGGGAGGGAAGATGTCCTCTGGGAATTGTCGAGGATGCTCTTGTAAACAGGATGGTCAGGCTGGGACGTCTGGATAACGAACAGGCCCTTTTCACTTCGTCTTCCGCATCTTCCGCGGAACTGTTCCAGGAGTTGGAGTGCATGTTCGTCCGCCCTATAATCCTGCTGACCGAGCAGGGAGTCTGCCTGCATTACTGCCACCAGCGAAAGGCCGCTGAAATCAAATCCCTTGGCCACCATCCTTGTTCCTATCATGATGTCAATCCTACCTTCCGAAAAATCCCGGATTACTTCGGTTTCCTGTTTGCGTTTCCTAGCACTGTCGCTGTCGAGGCGCGCTATCCTGGCATCAGGGAACAGAGCTTTTGTCTCCTCTTCTATCTTCTGGGTTCCTGCCCCTAGTGGCTTGAGGCTGCCTCCGCATTTATTGCAGGTACCAGAATAATCCATAACCCTTCCGCAGTAATGGCAGACCATCTTGCCAGTTCCATCTTCACGCTTGTGGAGGCTCAGGGCGGCATTGCAGGAAGGGCATTTTGGTATGTCCCCGCATTCCTCGCATTGGAGCAGGGGAGAATAAGCCCTCCTTTCCCTTAGTATCGCCACCTGACCGCCCTTGCCAAGTGTTTCTTTGATCCTTTCGATCAGTTTCCGGGAAAAACTCCCGACCATCCCGTTTTTCCGTCGTTCAGCAATCGTGTCGATTATCTCTACTTCAGAATCCTCGGAATCATAGTATCGTTTGTCAAGTCCGGCAAGGCCGAACCTACCTACAGAGCAATTGTAAACCGACTCGAGCGACGGAGTGGCAGACCCAAGCACTATGTCAGCATTGAAGATCCGAGCCAGCATTATGGCTGCTTCCCGTCCGTTGTATCTGGGAGCGGGATTGTCTTGCTTATAGGACTGGTCATGTTCCTCGTCCACAATCACAAGACCAAGGGACCTGTGGGGCAGGAATATGGCGCTGCGGGTGCCCAAGACAAGATACTGCCGGCTCCTTATGAACGAGGCCGCTTCGGCACGGCTGGAGGCGGTCTCGGCAGAGTGAACCACCTTCAGTTCGTCTGGGAAGAAAGCCCTGATCCTTTCCTCAAGCTGCCTGCTAAGGGCAATCTCCGGAACCATGAACAGCACGTTCCTGCCTTTGTCGATGGTCTCCCTTGCCAGTTTCAGGTAGATTTCCGTCTTTCCTGAACCGGTTACTCCCCGAAGGAGAGCGGGTTTGCCCTCTTTGAATATGTCCTTAATTCGTGAATATGTTTCCTTTTGGGCTTCGGACAGTTCCGGTGGTTCGACAGGCTCACCAACCAGTCCCTGAGCGCCAACCTTACCCGGTCCCTGAGCTTGTCGAAGGGCCTGTTTAAGGGCTATGTACCGTTGCCTTGTTTCCTCCTTCCTGGCCTTCGCTATCTTTTCTTCCAGCTTTGCCTGCCTGAGGGAAAGCCTTTCCTTGACCCTTGCCTTTACCTCTTCTTCATCCACCTTTCCGGCTGGATAGGCTGCCTTGTAAACCTCTCCGGTCGTGCAGAGGTAATAAGACGAGATCTGCCTCCATAGCAACAGTTCTTCTGGAGTTATGTTTTCCAGTCCTTCGACTATGCCAGATATAGGTTTTATCTTATCAGCTCCCAAAGTGGCCGCTGCTTCACATGCATCTGCCGAGGTAACCACCCCGACATATTCCTTTCCACCGAACCCGACTTTCACCCTGGTACCATTGACAATCCTTTCTCCGTCTTCCTCAGAGCATGAATAAACCGGCTCCCACTTCAATCGGAGCGGGAGAAGTACCTGTATGTAATGCAGTCCGGTCATCAAATGTGGATTTAAGAAGCCAACTCTTCCTTATAGCCTGTAGCTCTGGCGCTCCAGATTGTTGCCAGGATCGCGATGGTAATGCATGCCGCAATGACAACTGTCAGATAGGTTCCGTTCCATCCATAGTGATCAGCGAC
>CAMHFA010000250.1 GCA_946184255.1 uncultured Bacteroidales bacterium | reverse complement strand
ACCTTGAGGGTCACATCCTTATGGCTCTGGAGACGAGGTGTCCAGAAACCATCCTCTATCTTCACGTCCGAAAACTTCACCGGGGTGATCATCTTCATGTTGGTATCCTCCTTCTTCCCGCAGGAAACAATTGCCGGTACGGCAAGGAAGACTACTGCCATGAATAAAAGAGTGCGTTTCATCTGTGTTATTGTTTATTGGTTATTAATAATCAAAGTCTTTCCCGTGTCTTCAAGGTCAAGGATCACCGGATGCGAGAAGCCTGAATTGGGCTGGTGGAAGACAATCTTCAGGTTTCCGTCGAAATCCTTGAAGACCATCGGATGACCTCCGTCTTCCTCGAATATGGGTTCATCGTCACAGGTCCAAGGCCCGGCGAGCTTTCCGGAAGCGGAGCGGGAGATGGCGACACAGTACTTACCATCCTTGAAGGAAGACCAGAGGATCAGCAGTTCCCCGCCTTTTGTGCGGAACACGAAATTGCCGTCTGAAACGTAGGACTTGCGCTTGCTGCCGTCCGGATCGGTCCAGAAGCTCCCTCCGGTTGCCCAGGCTGCCTGAGATGCTGTGAATATGGTTACAGGCTCACCTGCTGCTGCAGAAAGGTCTTCCTTGAGAGGCATCACCTCGAAGGACCCGTCAACCACTTGCACCCATTCATGACAGAAAACCATGTAAGGTACCCCGTCTTCAACCCATAGGGTACCGTCCAGGGCCATGTATTCCTTGGGTGTCGTAAGTTCCTTTCCGAGCGGCAGGAACGGACCTGACGGGGAATCGGACTTGAAAATCTGAGTCCCCCTGTAAGTAAAGTCAGGCCAACCTTCAACGCTCTCAGCCCATTTCCTGTCAGTGTTCAATGTAGCAAAAAGGTACCATGCACCTTTATAACGATGGACTTCCGGTGCCCAGACCCTGCCCGTTATGAAATTGTCTTCCGGGACGGTGAAAACCCTCTCAGGACCCATCCATGTCTTGAGATCCTTGCTGGTGAACGCCTCAACCCCGCCCAGTCCCTCAGGAGTGGTTGAACTGCGGTAAAGGTAATAGGTTTTCGTGGAAGCATCAGCCACAATGAAAGGGTCGCGGCAATAGATACTGTCCGATGGAGCCCCTTCTCCTGTCTCCGCACTCGCTGATTCCTTGGAAGGGCGATCCTTGCACGAGACTGCCAGGGCAAGGACGGAAAGGATGATTATCGGTAGATGTCTCATGACTGGGATAAAAAAATGTTCCTGACGGAAAGACTTCCGTCAGGAACAAATTTACCGATAATCTTTATGATTATCAATATTGATTTACTCAGCCTTGGGCTCTTCGACGGGCTCAGCAGCCGGGGTAGCCTCAGCGGCGGGAGCGGCTTCTGCTGCAGGAGCGGCCTTCTTGGCGCGGCTGCGGCGGGTGGCCTTCTTCTCTTCCTTCTTGGCGGAAGCGAGGGCGGCCTCGTTGAAGTCGACAAGCTCGATAAGGGCCATGTCGGCACCGTCACCGAGACGGAAACCGGTGTGAAGGACGCGGGTGTATCCGCCCGGACGGTCGGCGACCTTAGGAGCGATGACACCGAAGAGTTCCTTAACAGCTTCCTTGTCCTTGAGGTAACTGAAAACTACACGGCGTGAGTGGGTGGAATCCTCCTTGCACTTGGTGATAAGCGGCTCGACGTAGGTCTTGAGGGCCTTAGCCTTGGCGACAGTGGTCTGGATCCTCTTATGCTTGATCAAGGAAGAGGCCATGTTGGCCATCAAAGCCTTGCGGTGGCTGCTCTTGCGGCCAAGGTGATTGATTGCTTTATTGTGCCTCATTGCTATTCGTTGTTCTTTTTCTTGGGTTCAATATTATACTTTCTTACATCCATACCGAAAGTAAGCTTCATCTTTTCGACCAGCTGGTCAATTTCGTTGAGGGACTTCTTGCCGAAGTTGCGGAACTTCATGAGTTCGTTCCTGGAGTAGGAAACCAGGTCGGCGAAGGTGTCGATCTCAGCGGCCTTCAGGCAGTTGTAAGCCCTCACTGAGAGCCCCATGTCTGAAAGCTTGGTGAGAAGGAGATGTCTCATCCTGAGGCTCTCCTCGTCCAGTTCCTTGGAATCGGACTCGACAGCGCTCTCAAGGGAGATCTTCTTGTCATCGGTGAAAAGCTTGAAATGATAGATAAGGATGTTTGCCGCCTCCTGGAGAGCCAGGTTGGGAGAAATCGAGCCATCAGTGATGATCTCAAGGTTGAGCTTCTCGTAGTCGGTCTTCTGCTCGACACGCCAGTTCTCGACTGTCCAGTTGACCTTGCGGATAGGGGTATAGACCGCATCGACCGGAATGGTACCGATCGGAGTGTTCTCATCCCTCATCTCCTCGGCCGGAACGAAGCCGCGGCCCTTGGTAATGGTCAGGGAAATCTCGATGGTTACTGACGGCTCGAGCGAGCAGATATGCTGCTCGGGATTCAACACCTTGAAAGAAGACAATCCTTTAGAGATGTCCTCAGCGGTGAATTCGTTCTTGCCGCTGACTACGATGTTTGCCACCTCGGAGTCCACAGACTCGACCATTCTCTTGAACCTCACTTGCTTGAGGTTGAGGATGATGTCCTGCATACCCTCGATCACTCCGGGAATGGTCGCAAATTCCTGATCCACGCCGGAGATCTTGATCTGACTGATAGCAAAACCTTCCAGAGAGGCGAG
>CAMHFA010000249.1 GCA_946184255.1 uncultured Bacteroidales bacterium | reverse complement strand
GTGCTGACATCATTATAACCCAGGCGGCGGTAGATAGCTGCATATTTTGCCACTTGGGTGCGGTAGCGCGGGTCAGGTTCACCGAATTTGTAATCGATGACAGAGACCTTCCCGTCCTTGGACAGGAGTACCCTGTCGGGCCTCCATTCCCTGCCATCTGAATCGAAGAGTGCAGTTTCGTTAAGGATTTCAGTTCCGTCCTCCGGGAACCATTCAGGGTGGCTGGCTATCCTTTCCGAAAGCAGTGCCTGAACCTCCCCGGCCTTGCCTTCATCCAAGTCTCCAAGCCTTACTGCCTGGAGAACTGACCTTTCAAGGTCTGAAGGAACTTTTACCCTGGCCAGGATGTCGTGAAGGATGGTACCGTTTTCACGTGCCTCGTTTCTCGCCCGTCCTTCTTCGGTAAAGAAGTCGGAAGAATCTGTAGGAATCTTTAAACGACTGCGTTCCTTATCATCTTCTGCTGTCTCTGGATTCAGTGGGAAAGATGGATAACCTATTTCTATCTTGCTGATTCCGCCATCTTTCCTTTCAAGCTTAGAGAAGTCGTAAAGCTCTCCTGAACGGAACCTTATTACTTCTCCTTCATCCAAAGCCTCTTTAGAAAAGCCCTTTGCCGGCCCCTCGTTTTCGAGGAACCCCAGCAGGATCCCTGCGAAGTTCTTCTCTGGTGTAGCCTTGATGTCGGAGATAACAGTCATCCCCTTGATCGCCCTTGTGAGGGCAACATAGTAGGTGTTAATGTTGTCTATGTACTGAAGAAGGAGCTCCTTCTTGTAGTCCTCTGCAAACAAGGTCTCTGAACTTCCGGAGGAGAGCTGTACATCGAAAGCAGCTTTTCCTATTCCCTCCAAAGGAGTACCTTCAACCTCGGGGACTGCCCATGAATGCCTTGACCGGAAAAGATTTACATTCTCTGAATATGGAAGGATGACATAGGGAAACTCCAGCCCCTTGGCCTTGTGGATCGTCATCACCCGGAAGGCATTGGCATCCGACGGAGAACTGACCTTTGGATCGGCCTCTTCCCAAGCTTTCAGGAAAGAGTCTATTGAATTGCCGTTCTTCCCGACATGGTCCTGTACGAAATCCATGAAGGATTGGATGTACAGGGTCTCTTCTTCGAGTGATTCACGGCCTTCATTTTCGGAAAGGAGACGGATCAGCTTTTCGCAAAGATCCAGAAGAGAATGATATGATTCGTTAAGGGAATCCAGTCCGGCTTGGGCTGCCAGGTAAGAGCCGATAGTGTCCTCAGGATTGCGTACGGAAGAAAGAAGTGACACCAGCTTCCGGACCATTGTAGAAGACTTCAGATGCAGTGAATCATCCGAAATCACATCCAGACCGTTCTCCATCAGGAAGGATGCGATTTCCGAGCCTTCACTGTTGTTCCTGACCAGGATGGTAATGTCGCCAGGAAGGGCTCCTGCCTCCATTACCTTCTTAATTGTCTCCAGGATGAATCCATTCTGCCTGTCTTCAGGACAGAAGATAGCTTCAACACTGCCGGTAGCAGCATCCTTTGTCATAACCTCTTGGAATTCAAATCCCTGAGATTCTTTCTTTCCATAGATTGCAGAGACCGGAATCTCGGAACTCTGTCCATACATGCCGTCCAGGAATTCAGAAGCATAGGCAAAGAAGCTGTTGTTGAATTCCACGATATTCCTAAGGCTTCTCCAGTTGCCTTTGAGACTTTCTTCCACAGCATTTGGGAACTGTTCCACGACATCCCTGGCCATCAGTTTCCAGTCTGATCCCCTCCAGCGGTAGATGCTCTGCTTTACATCTCCCACCAGCAGGTTTTCGAAATTGCCGGAATCGCTGTTAGCGATCAATGCCCTGAAATTGTCCCATTGCACCCTGGAAGTGTCCTGGAATTCATCCAGAAGGAAATGTTCGAACCTGACCCCCAGTTTCTCATAGATGAACGGAGCGTCGGAACCGTCTATAATGTTCCTGAGAATCATATTGGAATCGTCCAGGCTCAGGACATTCTTTTCTTTAAGTAGCTCCTGGAATTCCTTTGAAAGGTCGGAGGCGATTCCCAGATCGCTGATCTGGCCGGAGAGAGTCCTGGCCGTGTTATAGATCTTTAATCCTTTTTCATAGACTGAGACCAACTTTGCTGCCGGTGGAGCCAGGATATTTTCATAAGGGGCCATCTGAGGCTGGTCCGCCTTTTTGAACCATTTGCTGTAGTCGAGGGACTTTGACCGGAATGAAGTTGTAAGCTCCGGAACAGGGGAGCGGGGATCCAAGGTAGCCAGGCTGGCCAGGGGCTTGTCCATGAAATGGGAGGATGTCTCATAGGGAGAGACTCCGCAAGAATCGAAAGCCCTTGCCAGTTCTGTCGCGGCTGCCTTCACTTCCTCTGCGAATGAAACCATGACCTTCCGGCACTTTTCCCTCAGCTTCCGCAGGTTCTGCTTTGAATATGCTTCATTGTCATCTATTCCGAACCTCTCGGTGACCTCCCTGTGTTCGTCAGATTTCAGGTGTTTCGCCATGTCCATCAGGCCACGCTCAAGGTTGGGTCTTTTGCCTTGTTCGAGTTGCTCCATCACACTGTCGCTGAGCCATCCGAGCAGGGGCTTGTTGTCTTCTGTAAGTGAATCCAGGATCCTGTCTACACTTTCACTCACCAGAGACTCCTTGTCCAGCTCAACCTGGTAGG
>CAMHFA010000248.1 GCA_946184255.1 uncultured Bacteroidales bacterium | reverse complement strand
TGATCGAGGAAGCCTTCTCCTTGAGGGACTCGGCAATCATCTTGGTGTTGTTGTCGTCATCCGGAACCTGGTCATCGACATATGTAACCTCGGCGGTGATGTAGGGCTCGTAGGAAAGGACCTTTCCCATACGTATCCTCTTCACTCCGTGAAGGATGGCGGTAATGGTGCCGTCAGGCATCTCCAGCACCTTCATTATCCTGGCCGCGGTACCATATTCATAAAGGTCTTTGTCGATTGGTTCCTCAACGGAGATGTCGTTCTGCGGAACGGCTCCGATGAAGGAATTGTTCCTTTCCGCGGTCTTTATCAAGGTAATGGATTTCTCACGGCCGATTGTGACCGGATAAACCATGTTGGGGAAAAGGACGGCGTTCCTGAGTGCAAGGATCGGAAGAGTCTCCGGAAGCTCTCCCGGATCGACCTTTATCTGGTTGTCCCCCTGCATGACAGGAATTATGTTGACTTCAGCTCCCGCAGGGAACATGAATTCTTTGTTATTGTCGTTGATATTCATAATGTTCAATATTAACCGCAACCCTCCTGCTCCCTGCCAAATTGACAGAAAGACATTCATCAAAGCTGCGGAAAGGAATAATGTCAATCACCGTGCCATTTTTTTACCTTCATGATTTTGATTATTAAAAAAATAAGCCTATTTTTGCATCCCCGAATAATAGTAGGGGCTAATTAGGTTATCCTATTTTAAATAACTATAGTTATGACAAAAGCAGAAATCGTAAACGAGGTTGCGAAGTCAACCGGTATTGAGAAAATCGCAGTTCAGTCCGTAGTCGAGGCTTTCATGGAGACCGTTAAGGGTTCTATCATAAGGAAGGAGCCTGTTTATCTTCGTGGATTTGGTAGCTTCATCATCAAGCACAGGGCTAAGAAGGCTGCTCGTAACATCACCAAGAGGACCACAATGACTATCCCTGCACACGATATTCCCGCCTTCAAGCCGGCAAAGGTATTCGTCAACGCAGTCAAGGAGGAGAAATAAAATCCAAATATAATCCTGAATATGCCTAGCGGAAAAAAGAGAAAGAGACATAAGATGTCTACGCACAAGCGTAAAAAGCGCTTGCGCAAGAACAGACACAAGAAGAAGTAAGTCCTCTGTGTCTGCCATTTTAGCAGTTCGCTAAAAGAAAAAGGCTGGACGGGAGATCCGGACAGCCTTTTTTCATGAATAAGGTACCATTGTAATTTCCTTATGGAGTCTGAAAGATCAGAAAAGGATTTGATCGTCGATGTCACATCGACTGACGTTCACATCGCGCTGATGGAAAACCATCGGCTGATTGAACTCAACAAGGAGTCCAGCAAGGGGCACGGCTTTTCCGTCGGAGATGTCTATCTCGGGAAAGTGAAGAAGATCCTTCCCGCGCTCAATGCTGCCTTCGTCGACATCGGAGACAAGAAGGAAGCATTCATCCATTATCTGGACCTGGGTCTCTATTTCACCCCGTTCGACGAGTTCGTGAGAAGGAGCAACCCCAACACCGACCTCGGGCAGCTTTACTCAAGCATCAAGATCGGCCCCATCCTCGAGAAGGAGGGACGTATCGAGAACGTGCTCAAGGTCGGCCAGATGCTGATGGTGCAGATCGTCAAGGAGCCGATTTCGACCAAAGGTTCTAGACTGACTGCGGAAATTTCATTGGCAGGACGCAACATTGTACTGATTCCCTTCGCAGAGAAGGTCAGCATCTCACAGAAGATCTCCTCAAAGGAGGAGAAAAGAAGGCTTGAGACACTTGTCAGAAGCATTCTCCCGAAGAACTATGGAGCTATCATCCGTACAGCAGCGGAAGGCAAGAACGCCGCAGTGCTGGTCGCGGAACTGAAGTCCCTGATCCAGAAATGGGAGGGTTCATGGCAGAAAGTGGCCAAGTCAAAGGGCATCCAGCTGCTATTTACTGAGTACAGCAAGACCACCACAATCCTGAGGGACCTCCTCAACGATTCGTTCTCCAACATCTACGTCAATGACGAGAATGTCTACGAGGAGACTAAGAAGTATATTTCCTTGATCTCACCTGATCAGGAAAAGATCGTGAAGCTGTACGACGGCAAGGAAAAGATCTTCGACCATTTCGAGGTCACACGGCAGATCAAGAGTTCATTCGGCAAGGTGGTGCCGATGAAGCAGGGAGCCTATCTGGTGATCGAGACGACCGAAGCACTGAACGTAATCGATGTCAATAGCGGCATCAGGGCAAAAACCTCCGACCAGGAGGAGAACACTTTCGAGGTCAACAAGATCGCAGCTGAGGAGATAGCCCGCCAGCTAAGGCTGAGGGATATGGGTGGAATCATCATCGTGGACTTCATCGACATGGAGTCTGGCGAACACCGAAACGAGCTTCATAGATACATGCAGGAGCTCATGGAAAGTGACCGCGCCAAGCACAATGTCCTCCCCCTCACCAAGTTCGGACTCATGCAGATTACCCGCCAGAGGATACGCCCTGTGACGGAGATCAACACTTCCGAAGTCTGCCCGGTCTGTCATGGCACAGGCAAGATTTCATCCAGCGTAGTGATCGACGAGCAGATCGAGCGGAACATAGCCTACTACGCCGAGCACGGCAAGAAGGCTATAACCCTGAAGGTAAGCCCGATCCTTGGAGCTTACCTCAAGCGTGGCCAGACAATGCTGTCGGACAAATCATTCC
>CAMHFA010000247.1 GCA_946184255.1 uncultured Bacteroidales bacterium | reverse complement strand
AGGAGGACGTACAAACGCGGTTTCCGTAATTGCCTCAAGGGATGTCCTTCTGGAGGGGATCAAAGTTGCCCGCTTCGGTGGCGATGCGCATCATGTAAATTCTTCGGAGAATGTAACTATCGAAAACTGCCGTTTCGAAACCCTGGGCCATACCGGGATGAATCTTTCGGGAGGTGACAGACGCAGCCTTAAGCATTCAGGTTATGTGGTGAGCAATACCATAGTAAAGGACATCTCACTGTTCCGGCATACCTATGAACCGGCCTTGATCTTCCATGGATGCGGCCTTTCTGTCTCACATTGTGAATTCTCGGGCTCCTCATCTTCGGCGATGCGTATCGAGGGGAATGATGTAGTGATAGAGTATTGTCATTTTCATGATCTTGTCAAGGAGAGCGACGACCAGGGTGCGTTGGACATATTCTATAATTATGGCTACCGTGGCAATGTCATCCGATTCAATCTTTGGGAAAACATCCGTGGAGGTTCGCTCCACGGCGCTGCAGGAGTCCGGCTGGATGACATGATCTCAGGCCAGTCTATTTACGGGAATATATTCAATAATGTCGGAGGTGTCCATTTCGGAGCTGTCCAGATCCATGGAGGAAAAGACAATCTGGTGGAGAATAATGTAATCTACAACTGCAACTTCGGAGTCAGTTTTTCACCATGGGGGCAGGCCAGGTGGGATGAGGCGCTTACAAGGGATGAGGTACAGAAAAAGATCCATGGGGAGGTGGACATCGATTCTTCTCTCTACAAGGAGCGTTATCCCGAACTGAAAGGTGACATCCATGCCAATGTCGACCGTAATATCGTCAGGAACAACCTGATTGTCGGTTGCAGGAGGATGTTTTACGACGACAAGGGTCAGAATTACCTACAAAACAATCACGGGATCTCGATAGGCGAGGATCCCGTGACTGAATCTCTTGAGTATTATCTTTCGCCTGAAGTCCTTGCTAAATACGGCCTGAAGCCTATTCCGATCAATGAGATAGGCCCTAAAGGCAAATGACTACTCTGACGTCAGGGTGTTCTGTTTCAGTTTCTCCACATAGTCATCTATCCTGCGCAGCTGACGCGGGATCTGGATGCTTTGAGGACACTTGGGGATGCATTGGCGGCAGCCTACGCAATGGCTGGCCTGACGGAGGGTCGGTATCGCCCTGTCGTAGCTGACCAGATAGGCCCTGCGTAGTTTCTGGTACTCTTCCTGTTCCTTGCTGCGAGGGAAGTTTCCTTTGTTCACGTTGTTGTTGTAATGCATGAATATCCCGGGTATGTCAATACCGTAAGGACATGGCATGCAGTACTTGCAGTCATTACAGTCAATTGTAGGATAGTTGGCCATGATGTCTGCAATCTCGGTGTCAAGGAATGTCTTCTCATCCTCGGTGAGGGGTTTGAAGTCCATGAAAGTACGAAGGTTGTCCTGTAGGTGCTCCATATAGACCATTCCACTCAATGCAGTGAGGACTCTGGGGTAAGAGCCTACGAATCTGAATGCCCATGATGCAAGCGATGCCTGGGGATCGCGCTCTTTAAGCCTGGTCACCACGTTCTCAGCAGGCTTTGCAAGACGGCCACCCTGCAGAGGCTCCATGATGACGATTGGAATCCCGCGCTTGTCAAGTTCCTGGTACAGGTACTCGGCATTCACATTCCTTCTTCCGTCGGCATGTTTCCAGTCAAAATAGTTCATCTGGATCTGAACGAAGTCCCAGTGGTATTTGTCATGGAACTTCATCATGTCGTCAAAAGCTTCCTTGTTGCCGTGGAATGAAATACCCAGCTGGCGGATCTTTCCTTTCTCTCTTTCACCGAGCAGGAAATCAATCACTCCGTTGTCCTCGAACCTGGCAGTGAAGCCTGCTGCTCCACCAGATCCAAGGGAGTGGAGGAGATAGTAGTCGATGTAGTCAGTCTGGAGGTTCTTGAAGGTGTTTTCGTAGAGCTGCATTGCGACTTTACGGTCGTTGCTCTGGAAATTGGACATCTTTGTAGCAATGAAGTAGCTGTTCCTTGGATGTCTCTTAAGTGCAATTCCTACGGCCTTCTCCGACTGGCCCTGAAGATATACCGGGGCTGTGTCGAAATAATTGACTCCATGAGCAAGTGCATAGTCAATCAGGTTGTTTACATTCTCCTGGTCGATAATGTCCTTGCCGTTGCTATCCTTCTTCATGGTGAACCTCATGCAACCGTAGCCGAGAAGGGAGACCTGATCCCCGTTGCCAGGATTGGTACGGAGTTCCATCTTTCCGGTTTCAAGGGGATCCTTGCCATCATTGGCGACAGCATTTGCCACAGCTGTCTCCACAGTTTTCTTGGGTGCGCATGCACCTGCCATGGCAACGGCTCCGGCTATGGCAGCGCCTTCACCGGTCTTCTTGAGAAATTCTCTTCTGTCAATATTCTTGTTCATGGCGTTGTCAGGCTTTATGGTGAATCTGGTATCCGTTTACAGTAATAGCGCTGATCGGGCGGGCAGGGCACAGGTTCTCGCAGGCTCCGCATCCGATGCAAAGTTCCTCTTCCACTGAAGGGACCATCACCCTCTTGCCGTCTTCCCTTTCCTTGCGGACCATATGGATTGCTCCGACAGGGCAGTGACGTGAACAGTTGCCACACTCTTCAACCTCACCATTCTCGACAAGGCAGAGCATGGTCTGTATGCTTGCAGTTCCGACCTTCCATTG
>CAMHFA010000246.1 GCA_946184255.1 uncultured Bacteroidales bacterium | reverse complement strand
CGACCTTGGCAAGGTCGTGCTCTACCAACTGAGCTATTTCCGCAGTATTTTGGGTAATTTTACTCCCGTTTTGGTGAATCGGGATGACAAAGGTACAACAATTTTGGGAACGAGCAAATTTTTTTTGAGTATATTTGTGTAGCCACAGAATCCAAAGACATCCTACGATATGAAAAAAGTATTATCAATCATCCTCCTTGCATTGCTCGGAGCATCCTGGGCAGGAGCAAAGGTAACCCTCCCTTCGTTCTTCAGCGACAATATGGTCCTTCAGCGCAACGCCGACGTTGCCATCTGGGGATGGACCGATTCAGGCGGCAAGGTTACAATCACAACCACTTGGACAGGTGTCAAGTTTACCGCCATCCCTGGAAAGGATGGGAAATGGACAGCGACCTTGCCGACCCCTGATGCGGGAGGACCTTACAAGATATTCATAAACGACGGTGAACGGTTGACCCTTAACAACGTCCTGATAGGCGAGGTCTGGTTCTGCTCCGGCCAGTCCAACATGGAGATGCCTGTGGCTGGATATTCAGGACAACCGGCGGAGGGCTCGACTGACGTTATCCTTGGGGCAAAGGCAAAGACTCCGATCCGGATGTGCACCATCAACAAGAAGTCTTCCCTTACACCTGTACAGGAAAGCGAAGGATCTTGGCAGGAGAACACCCCGGAGGCCGTTGCCAACACCAGCGCCACAGCTTATTTCTTCGCAAAGAAACTCCAGGAAGTCCTGGATGTCCCTGTTGGCATATTGATCTCCTGCTGGGGCGGGTCCTCCATTGAGACATGGATTGACCGCGAAACAATCAGCGGAAAGTTCCCGAATGAGTTCAATCTCGACTTCCTTGATGGCAAGGCCGAGATGCCCAAAGTGGAGTACCAGACCCCTTGTACCCTGTTCAACGGCCAGGTCGCTCCGCTGATTCCTTTTACCTTCAAGGGTATGATCTGGTATCAGGGAGAAACCAATCGCGGCAGACCTGAGCAGTACATCCGTCTTCAGAAGGAATATGTCGAAATGATGAGGAGGCTCTTCAAGAATCCCGACGCCCCCTTCTATTTCGTCCAGATAGCTCCATATCCCTACAGCGCTCCCAATGACTGGACTTCCGGCTACTTCTGCGAGGCCCAGCGCAAGTCGCTCGACGTTATCCCTCACAGCGGAATGGCAGCTACCCTTGACATCGGTGAATATGGTACCATCCATCCCTGCAAGAAGAAGGAGGTCGGCAACCGACTTGCCTATCTTGCTCTCGTCAATGATTATGGAATGAAGGGAGTCTTCGCTGATTCTCCCACTTATGAAAGCGTCAAGTTCGAAGACGGGAAAGCCATAGTTCAGTTCAAGGTGGATCACAGGCTCCTTTCACCGATCGACACTGACCTGACAGGATTCGAAATTGCCGGGGAGGACAAGGTCTTCCATCCTGCCACCGGACGTGTCAGTGGAAAGACTGTCATTGTCAGCAATCCTGACGTTCCTAAACCGGTTGCCGTCCGCTATTGCTTCAGGAACTGGGGAGTGGGAACACTGTTCAACAATTATGGAATCCCCGCTGGTCCGTTCAGGACAGACGATTGGAAACTTTAGATAAACAGAATCTTTAGACCTCTATCGCGGTCTTGAACTGCGAGAGGAACCTGAGATCGTTCTCAAAATAGTGGCGGAGGTCGTTGACCTGCCACTTAAGCATTGCTATACGTTCCAGGCCCATTCCGAAAGCGAAGCCGCTGTATTTCTTGCTGTCGATTCCCGAAGCCTCAAGGACATTGGGATCAACCATTCCGCATCCCATGATCTCGAGCCAGCCGGTTCCCTTGCAGATGTTGCAGCCCTTGCCGTGGCAGATGTTGCAGCTGACGTCAACCTCGCTTGAAGGCTCGGTGAAGGGGAAGTAGGACGGCCTCATCCTGATGGCCGTCTCGGGACCGAACATCTCGCGGGCGAAGAGCAGGATGGCCTGCTTCAAGTCGGCGAATGTCACATTCTCGTCAATGTACAGACCTTCCACCTGGTGGAATATGCAATGGGCACGGGCTGAGATAGCCTCATTGCGGAACACCCTGCCGGGGCAGATTACCCTGATGGGGAGTTTCATAGTCTCCATCGCGCGCACCTGGACGGAAGATGTGTGGGTCCTCAGAAGGAGCGGGTTAAGATGTCCCGCAGAAACGAAGAAAGTGTCCTGCATGTCCCTTGCAGGATGGTTCGGAGGGAAGTTGAGAGCCTCGAAGACGTGGTAGTCATCCTCGATTTCCGGTCCTTCGGCAACATCGTATCCGAACTTCCTGAATATGTCCACTATCTGCTGGCGGACGATTGAAACGGGATGTCTTGATCCGAGAGGAACCGGGGTGCCAGGCATGGAAAGGTCTTCCTTGGGACCGTCTGAAACGGCGGTCGAGGCTGTCTGTTCCTTAAGAGCCTCGATTTTGGCCGTGGCAGCCTGCTTCAGTTCATTTATCTTCTTTCCGAATTCACGCTTGAGCTCCGGGCTGAAAGTCCTGAACTCGTCGAAAAGCTTCGTGATTTCACCCTTCTTGCCAAGGAGACGTACCCTGGCTTCTTCCACGTCTTTGGCATTAGCGCAAGCGAGATTGCGCACCTGCTCCATCAGCTTCTCTATTTCTTCCTTCATTTCCTGCTATGTTAGTTATTCTTAGCCATTCTCTTGTCCCTTGCCTTCTTGGCACGGCCTGCGCCACCCTTGTTGTACTTTTCCCAC
>CAMHFA010000245.1 GCA_946184255.1 uncultured Bacteroidales bacterium | reverse complement strand
TTCAAGACCCGCAGCAAGGGTGCCCAGGAGGCCCATGAGGCCATCCGCCCGACCTACATCGAGAACACCGAGATAGAAGGCACCGCCCAGGAGAAGAAACTCTACAACCTGATCTGGAAACGTACCGTAGCTTCCCAGATGGCCGATGCGAAGGTGCTTCTGACCACCATGAAAGTGTCTTCTGACAAGAGGGAGGAATTGTTCACCGTCCAAGCTACCCAGGTCCTGTTCGACGGTTTCCTGAAACTCTACATGGAGAGCACCGATGACCAGGAGACCGGAGAAGACGGAGATGTCATCCTCCCCGACATCGAGGAGGGTACCATCATGGAAAGGAAGGTCATCAAGGCGGAGTGCAAGTTCACTGCAGCCCCTCCGAGATACTCAGAAGCCACACTTGTGAAGAAGCTCGAGGAATTGGAAATCGGCAGGCCATCGACCTATGCCACTACTATCAGTACCCTGACTTCAGGCCGCGGCTATATAGTGAAAGGAGACAAGGAAGGACGCAAGGTTCAAGTCCAGGATCTCTCACTCAAGGACAACACCGTTTCAGAGACCACCAAGACTGAAACCATCGGTGCAGAAAGGGGCAAGTTGCTTCCCCAGGAGATCGGAATGATAGTTACTGACTATCTTGAAAAGAACTTCACCGAAATCATGGACTACGACTTCACCGCCAACGTCGAGGAGGATTTCGACCAGATCGCGAGCGGGAAAATGGTCTGGAATGATGTGATCGGAAAGTTCTACACACCTTTCCACAAGAAGGTGGACGAGGTCCTTCATGATGGTAACTTCAGCCACGTTTCACGCGAGCTGGGTTCTGATGAGGAGGGTAACAAGTTCATTGCCAAGTTCGGAAAATTCGGCCCGTTCATCCAGAAAGGAGAAGGTGAAAATGCTCAGTTCGCATCACTTGGGAAGGGACAGCTCATAGAAAGCATCACCCTGTCCGACGCCATGAAACTTTTCCAGCTACCGAGGACAGTCGGTACTTATGAAGGAATCGACATCGTGGCAATGAAGGGACGTTTCGGGCCTTACCTGAAGTACGGCGACAAGAATTTTTCCCTGCCACGCGGAAAAGACCCTTTGAAGATCACCTTGGAAGAATGCATTGAAATTATCAGCCAGAGCACCGACAAGACCTCGGCGACTCCGGTCCTTATCGAGTACAAGGATTCTGACATCCAGGTCATCAACGGACGTTACGGACCCTACATCAAGCATGCTGGATCGAACTTCAGGATTCCAAAAGGAACCGACGTTTCCAAACTCAGCGAAGAGGAGTGTTTGAAATTGATTAACAATTCCAAACCATCAGAAAAAGGGCGCAGACGTTTCAAGAAATCTTGATTTTTTGAATTATTTCGTTAAATTTGCCGTTACAAAGTTATAAACTGAAAGTAATGGCAACTTATCACATCGACCAGATCGATCAGAAAATCTTGTCTTTCCTTGTGAACAATGCCAGGATGCCCTTCTTGGAGATCGCCCGCGAATGCGGTGTCTCCGGAGCCGCTATCCATCAGAGGGTCAAACGTTTGGAGGCGAATGGAGTCATAACCGGATCTCGTCTTCTCGTCAAACCTCAGGCACTGGGACTGAATGTCTGCGCATTCATCAGCGTCACTCTCTCGGAAGCTAACAAGTACCCAGAAGTGGTGGCGAATCTCAAGAAGATAGCCGAGATTGTCGAATGTCATTTCGTGACCGGAAACGCTGCTTTGCTCGTAAAGGTTTATTGTTTTGACAACGATCACCTAATGGAAGTACTTCTGAACACGATGCAGAAGATCCCCTACATCCAGTCGACTGAAACCATGATCTCACTTGACCAGGCGATTGAACGCCAGGTCTGGGTCAAGGACTACAAAAATACGAGCTACCAGACTCCTATCGAGACCAAGAAGAGATAATCATTCTCGCGAGAGCGAGGTCTTCAGGTGAAGTCAGTTTAAAATTGTACCTCTCTCCGTCGCAGAAGGAGAGAGGTATTCCTTTTTTACTGGCGACGGAAGCATCATCAGTGAAAGATGTGTCAAAGGCTTGTGAATATGCGGCTTTGATGTCCCCGGACAGGAACATCTGGGGAGTCTGGGCCCCAAAGACACGGCTCCTGTCAATCCCTTCCCCCGAATCGGAAAGATCTCCGGAAGCCGTTCTGTCCAGCATCTTCAGGGTGTCAACAGAGGGAACCACGGGAATCAATGCATGGATCTTCCCACTTTCCATCTTTGAAAACATTCCGCTGACCAGTTTCTGGGACAGCAGGGGCCTCACTCCATCGTGAATGGCCACAATAGCACCTTCCGGAACCTTCTCGAGAGCGTTCCTTACAGAATGAAAGCGGGTAATACCACCTGCTACAAGGAGTTGGGGACAGTTGAAGTCACTGGCGACGCAGTACTCCTTCCAAAAAGGAATATGTTCCTTTGGAAGAACCGTAATCACCTTGATATCCGGCACGGCGGATACAAAGGTTTCAATGGTCCGGCGAAGGACAGGCTTGCCGCCAAGGTCAAGGAACTGCTTCGGAACGGATGATCCCATACGGGTTCCGCTTCCGGCCGCCATGACAATCAATATTTTACTTCCCCTGGTCATATATTCCTCACAAATATAACTTTTTTTGTATATTTACAGACTTTTGAATAGATAAGTTTTATTATGGCATTTTCGTTTCTTACCCAAGAAATAGCAATGGACCTCGGTACCGCCAACACCGTCATTTTCCGCAATGACG
>CAMHFA010000244.1 GCA_946184255.1 uncultured Bacteroidales bacterium | reverse complement strand
TCTTATCAGAGGACGATCAAGAAGCAGATAATGTACATGGACTCCGACAGCGGAGACGATGAAGAGGGTGGCGGTTTTGGAATGCTCAGTTCACTTGCTCCTTATTTCATCAGGATCAATGAGTTGTCGGCCATCCAGGGCTTGCCGCTGATTGTTCCCGGAGAGAGTGAGAGTACCAGCTCGAACAGTGGTTTTGCTGTGGGCCGCTGGAACACTTACAACTACGGAGTGTCAGCACAGATGCCCCTGGTCAACGCTCAGCTTTGGGAAAGCCTTAAGATTTCCGGCCAGGCTGTCGATCTTGCAGTCGAGAAGGCAAGGTCCTCAAGACTTGACATGGTTACCCAGGTAAAGCAGGCTTTCTACGCAGTCTTGCTTGCCAAGGAGGCTTTCAATGTGTACAAGGATGTCTATGAGAATGCAGTCGAGAACTTTGTCCAGACAGAGAAGAGATTCAAAGCTGAGAAGGCATCGGAACTTGAATACACAAGGGCAAAGTCAGTGGTGGCAAACGCCATTCCTAATGTCTATAATGCAGAGAGTTCGATAATCCTCGCTCTCTGGCAGCTCAAGGCTGTGATGGGTGTCGACCTTGAAAGGAACATCGATGTGGCCGGAGCCCTTGGAGACTATTCCACTCAGATGTTCAAGGACATTCACGATAATGATGACCCGTCGCTGGAGTACAATACCAATCTCCGTCAGCTTGAAATACAGGCTGATCAGTTGGCTTCATCTGCGCGCATGTACAAGGCTTCATACCTTCCGACCCTTTCGGCTGCCTTCGCCTACAACATGATTGCCATGACCAACGATTTCAAGTTCAGCGAGTACAAGTGGTCGCCTTATTCCTATGTCGGACTCAGCCTGAACATTCCGATCTTTACTGGTGGGAAACGCCATTTCGACGTTCAGCAGGAAAAGATCCAGGCAACCGAACTGGACCTCCAGAGGATCGACGCCGAGAGACAGCTGAGGATCGCAATCCGTCAGTACCTGAATACAATGGAAACCAGCATGAACAGCTACAATTCTGCAAGTGAGGCAGTGGGGCTTGCCCAGAAGGCATATGACATAGCAGCGAAGTCCTACAAGGTCGGTAAGAGTACGATAACCGACATGAACGATGCCCAGCTGACCCTTACACAGGCCAGTCTCCAGCAGAGTCAGGCTATCTACAATTTCATCGTTGCCAAGTCCAATCTTGAGAAGACCCTTGGATACGATTTCATAGATGACAAGGGAGAAGTTGACCTGGAAAACATGTAATAATCTTGATAATAATAGAAAACGATAGAAATGAACAAAATTTTTAAGACATTGACCCTCGCCGGGCTTACCATCGTGATGGTTTCCTGCGGACTTGGGAAGAAGGATGACAGTGCAGCCGTGTCAGAGGAAGAAAAGGCCACATTGGTGTCCACTGCGACAGCTGTGATGATGGAGGTCCCCCAGACTGAGATATATTCCTCGACTGTTGAAGCCAATGCAATCAACAATATAGCTCCCCAGGCTCCAGGCCGGATCCAGTCGATCCGCGCCGATGTGGGCACTTTTGTCGCCAGGGGACAGGTCCTTGCCATCATGGACGCCGCACAGCTGGACCAGACCAGGCTCAAACTGATCAACGATTCCACTGAGCTGAGCCGTCTGAGGAGCCTCTATGAGGAAGGCGGAGTGTCAAAGTCGGATTTCGATGCGGTGGAGATGGCTTACAATGTTAGCCGCCGTTCTTACAACAACCTTGCTGAGAACACTTATCTCCGTTCTCCGATCAGTGGAGTGGTGACTGCCAGGAACTACGACCGGGGCGACCTTTACAACGGACAGCCGATCTTCGTAGTCCAGCAGATCACTCCTGTCAAGCTTCATGTAGGAGTCTCGGAGAGCGACTACACGAAGGTTAAGCTAGGAAACCAGGTGGAGATCACCGTGGATGCCCTTCCCGGGAGGACGTTCACCGGAAAGATCAACAAGATCTATCCTACTATGGATGCTATGACCCACACCTTCATAACTGAAATCCTTGTTCAGAACGCCGACCGCGTCCTTCGCCCCGGAATGTTTGCCAGGGTGAAGGTCGAATTCGGAATCAACAACAGTGTCGTCGTCCCTGAAGAGGCAGTCGTAAAGATGCAAGGTTCGGGTCAGAGGTGCGTCTATATTCTCCAGCCTGACAACACGGTTGAAAGCTCACTTGTGAAACTCGGCCGTCACATAGAAGGGATGTATGAGATCCTCGAAGGTGTCTCTGAAGGCGATGTCGTTGCCGCCAAGGGCAGCTCCAGCCTTAAGGATGGCAGCAAGGTCGAGGTATCCAACAAATAACACCGGGAAACTATGAGTGTAATCAGATCCGCGGTAAACAAACCGGTCACGACAGCCCTGGTTTTCCTGGCTTTCGCGATCTTCGGTATTTATTCCCTGACCAACACTTCCGTCGCATTGTTCCCCGATTTCGACGCGAATGTCGTGCTGGTCATGTCTTCCTATCCGGGGGCAAGCGCTTCCGATGTGGAGAACAACCTGACAAAACTCCTGGAGAACACCCTCAACAGTGTTGCCAACCTGAAAAACCTTACTTCCAGGTCCAGGGAGAATGTCTCGATCATAATGCTTGAATTCAAGTACGGTACTGACATAGATGAGGCGAGTAATGACATAAGGGACAAGTTGGACCTTGTGAATTCGTCGCTCCCTGACGGAGCGTCGGTTCCCGTGCTGTTCAAGTTCGGTATGGATGACATGCCCG
>CAMHFA010000243.1 GCA_946184255.1 uncultured Bacteroidales bacterium | reverse complement strand
AATGGTCCTTGTATTCCTCCTTCATGCAGAGCTCGTGGGCCCAGTCGAGGACCTCCTTGCGTGGGGAATATTCAGTTGTGACTATGAGGACGTCGCCCAGGATGCCGTCGTGGTACTCGTAGGCGGAGTTCTCCAGGGTCATCTCCCCGAGGCGGTTGAAACAGGTCGAAACTATCCTCTCGCGGTTCTTCTCGTTCCTGGAGATGGTGAACAGTCTGGGGTATTCTGTAATGGGACTCTCGGAACGAGTGTAGCCGTAGTCGTGGTTGCCGGTGCAGATGACATAGGGAAGCACGTTGTCCAGCCTCCCGAATATCCTCGAGACCGCCTCCCACTGCTCATTGCTCGGAAGGTTCCCGAAACGCGGATAGGGCGGGACGACGCAGGAATTCTGGTCCACCAGGTCACCCGTGCAGAGGACCGTCATGATATTCAGGTTCCTGCGGTTTTCTTTTATCCAGGAGACCATGAGGTCGAATATCCCCTGGTTATAATCGAACTTTATGTAGCTCTGCGGGTCGGGAAGGACTATGATCGAAGTCGAGCCGGGATCTTCCAGCTCGAAGACATCTGCCTTCTTGAGCTGGGAATAAGCAGGCAGTGACAAGGAAGCCACCGCCAGAAGCAAGATAAACCTTCTCATGGATGCAGGCTAGAAGGGGTACTCATTGCAGAGGTAGTGCTCTATGGGCTCGTCCTCTTCGATCTTGGAGAACCGTCCCTTGGGCTCGAGGAAATAGTTGTCGGTCTTGTCGTCGTTGACGGATGAGACTTCGCCCACCAGGGCGTCTCCTCCCTCTGCCCAGAACCTGTGATAGAGATATGGGGTGTAGCAGACGCTCTGTCCCGGTCCCAGCCTTACTGTTTCCCCCGCCTTGAAGACCTTGGACATACCATCCACCTTGACATGGACATCTGTTGTGTCCAGTTTGCCTTCAGGAGTGGCATTCCAGAGCTTCATACACAGGAGACCTCCTCCACGGTTGATTATGTCCTCGGTCTTGAGCACATGATAGTGCTCGGGAGTAACTTGATTCTCCCTGACCACCATAATCTTTTCACAATAGAGCTTCTCTCCCGGTTTGGAGAGATTGCCGTTACGCAGAGTGATGAGACTAAGGCCTATCCTTTCGAAATCTCCCCAGCCGAAGTCAGTAATGTCCCAGCCGAGCCCGTTTTCGAATATCTCATCGCAGTCAGCTGCAACCTTTTTCCAATCTTCCGGGTTGAAGAAAGCCCAATCGGGAAGCATGAAATGATGCTTCTCCATCAGTTCCATGTTGTAACGTATGTAGCCGTTGACTTCGCTTCTTTTCATGATTATAGTGTTTTCAAGTCAATTACATCTCCTATCTTGATCTGTTGGTAAACGAGGCAGGCACCGCTTCCTTCGTAGATGACACCGATGGTCTCATTGTCCACTGAAATCATACAGGAATAGCCCGCTCCAAGACCTTCGTCGACCTCCAGGACTGCAGGCCAGGTCATGCCTTCATCAAAACTGCAGCGGATTGAATGATGGATCCTCCTGTCAGGGTCGTTAGGATTGAAGAAAAACAGCAATTCTTTCTCGCTTCCGTCTGCCTTCTTGTACATGTGCTTCAGGATAGAACCCTGGCAAGTCGGTTCTGTAAGGACGTGTCCGGAAGTAGGATGGACTTCCCAGGTCTCACCGAGGTCCCTCGTGACAGCAACAAGACGTCCATTTTCCGTGTGGTTACCACGGTTCTTGCTTGAACGCATGTTCAACATGATCGAACCGTCTGAAAGCTGGACGCACATGCTCTCGTTTGAATGGACCGCAGGGTCGGAAAATGCAGGTTTTCCGGACTTCCAGGTCTTTCCACCATCCTTGCTGGTAATTAGGGTGGAGAATGCACTCGCATCCTCACGCCTGCCCTGGGCAGGGAAAACGAGCGTGCCATCCTCAAGGGTTATCCCGGCACCAGGACCGTTGATTGTGAGGCAATAGTTCTCAGGCTTGACCTGGCGCGTATAATTCATGGGCTCACTCCATGTCAGGCCATCGTCCGTGCTCTTCACGACCATCCACTGGGAACTCTGTTTTACATCATAGCCCGGATGGGTCCCGTTTGTCCGCCACTGGTGATTCCAGGCAGTTGACTCTTCAGTCAGGCCCTCGATCCATTTCCCGGTCTTTTCATCAATCACTCCGTGCATCCAACAGGCGGAAATATAAATGTCCCCTGTGTTGTCATCAACAAGGATGCAAGGATCGCTCACCCCATTGAACTTCTGGGGAAGTCCTCCCCACTCTCCCATATCCATGGCCACCATCATCGGAGACCAGGTCCTGCCACCATCGGTGCTTCGATTGTAACAGATGTCGATGTCGCCCTGGAGGTCACGGTCTCGTTCGCGACGGGCATCGTAAATCGCTATGATAGTACCTTTCGGAGTTATTGCAAGCCCGGGAATACGGCAGTTGTCCACACCGTCCTGTCCGTTCTGCCTCAGAGCTATGGCTGTTCTGAGGACAGGTGATCCGGAACAGTCAGCCTTGACTCTGCCTTCAGTAGTTTTGAATGAGATGTCCTTAAGCGTAATCTTATTGTCTAAATCAACTACATCCCCGGTCTTGAGACCGATGGCAAATTCTGCCATCGGTCCTTCGACAGGGATATCACACTTGATGACTACTGTCTTCTCACGGGAAGCGGTTTTGACATCTGTCTCTGCCACAGTTTCACCATCCTTAAGGAGTGCCACTTTACGGATGTCCCCAAGACCGGCCGTTGCAAAGAGGCGAGTCGAAACAGATTTCAGG
>CAMHFA010000242.1 GCA_946184255.1 uncultured Bacteroidales bacterium | reverse complement strand
TCATGCATAGGGATGTAGGCGGGAGTCCTGTCCTTACCGGTGTAGGGCACGCTGTAGGCTATGAAACACTTCAGGTTGGCGGCAACATGCTCCAAGTCAATATGGTTGGGATCGCCGCCTTGAAGCCCAAGGGTCTCCTCGACAGACATGACTGAAGCGAGATAAGCATCTTCTCCCCAGTCCTCCCAGATCCTGGGCCAACGCGGATCCCTACCCAGGTCAACAGTAGGGGTAAATACCCAAGGCACCATCGCTGCACGAGTCTCGTACGCTGTCACCTCCCCCATCTTCCTGGCGAAAGAGGGATCGAATGTGGCAGCGAGGTTAATCTCATGAGGGAATATGGTTCCGTCGGTGAGATAATTCGCACCATGGACCATGTCCAACCCGTAAATGCACGGGATTCCGATCTTCTCCATCGACTTTTCCTGGATCTGGCGGATCATGGCTGCCGTCTGCTCCCTGGTGTGGGCCCTTCCGTTCATTACGTTCAGGATGGATCCAACTTTATATACCCCGAATACTTCGTCCAACTTGGCAGGGTCAAGGGCCTCATGGGTGTCGTCTTCTAGGACGGAAATGGTGAGTTGGACCATCTGACCAGCCTTTTCTTCCAGGGTCATACCTTTTAAGGTATTCTCTACCCTGGCTTCCAGGTCAGCATCCCGGTAAGGAGAAGCGGGTGTCTTGTCAGAAAAGCATGAATTCAAAAGAAGAATCAGCGGCAAGAGGAGGATGAAGATGGTCTTATTCATTTTATTCTTTTAATTACTTTAGTGAGACAGAAGCCGACCAGAAAGATCGTGGTGGTGCCAAAGACTATAGTCAGGTAGGAATGGATCGGACAACTGAAGACAGGAAGACTCATCCAAGCTATAACAAGGATTCCAGCTGCCACAGCGACAATTGAGCCGGTCCTGTCAGGCTTCCTGCACACCAAGGCCAGCAGGAAGAGTCCCAGCATCCCTCCGCTGAAAATGGAAGAAAGCTTCCACCAGGCGTCCAGCACCCCGTCAATCTTCTGCATGGCCAGACCTATCAGGATTCCAGCAAGTCCGACAGCGGCGGAAGCCATGTAGAGGACCTTCATCTGGGTTTTCTTCGAACCAGCTTCTTCCTTGCGGAACTTGCTGAAAAAATCCGTGAACACAATGGTGGCCGAAGAGTTTATGCTTGTTGACACGGTGCTCATGCCAGCTGAAAAAAGAGCCGCAACCACAAGACCGGTCAAACCATCCGGAAGGCCATGGACGATGAAATACGGGAAAACCTTGTCTCCAGAGATCCCTTCGGGAAGAAGCCCGGGTTGAGCCGAATAGTAAGAAAACAGAGCCGTCCCGATATATACAAATAAAAGTGAGACCGGAATGTACAGAAGCCCTCCGAAAAGCGTACCCTTGACCGCCTCACCGGTGGACCTGGCGGTCATGTAGCGCTGGATGTAGTTCTGGTCAATTCCGAAATTCTGCAGGTTCATGAATATACCATAGATCAAAACGACCCAGACAGTAGGCTCCCTGAGAGTCAGACTGAGACTGCCAAGACTGAACTTACCCGCTCCTGCAGCTATCCTGAACAATTGGCCTGGCCCTTCCGGCATCCCGAAGGTAAGGATCAGAGCACAGACCAGGGCTCCTACGATCAGGACTATTCCCTGGATTGCGTCTGTCCATACTACCGCGGAGATTCCACCCAGGAGGGAGAAAAGCAGGGTCAGGGCACCGGTGACTATTATAATGGTACTGATATCCCATCCGAACATCGTGCTGATCGGGATTGCCAGCAGAAGCAGGATCGATCCCACCCGACAGACCTGAGTAAGCAAATAGCAAAGTGCAACGTAGCACCTGGCCCACCATCCGTAGCGGTCCTCCAGGAACTGGTAGGCGGAGACGCTTCCTATACCCCTGTAAAGGGGAATGAAAATCTTTGCGGCAAGCCATGTAGCTATCGGAATGGTAAAACTGAAAATCAGCTGGTTCCAGTTACCCGTGTACGATCCTCCCGGAAGTCCCAGGAAACTTATCGAACTGACAAAAGTGGCAAAGATGGACATACCGACCACCCAGGTCGGTACATTGCCTTCTGCCCTGGTGAAAGCCGAGGCTCCGGAGCTGCTCCTTCGGAAGAAGCTGCAGCCAAAGAGCACCACTGCCCCCAGGAAAGCAAAGAAGACAATTAAATCCATGAGATGACTCTAGAAGAGGAAATGCAGTTTCTCAGGCAGACGGGCGTAGTCGTAGATACGGATGTAGTCCATTCCAAAGATCCGGACCTGGCTGTCGTTGCCACCGTCATCGAAATCGTCTCCGACGAACAAGACCTGGTCCTCTGTGTAACCTCTTTCAGCAGCGTATTTCATCACCGCATCATATTTGTTGTACTCTTTGGGAGTGATATCAAAAGAGGTTGTTCCACCGATGAACACCGAGTAATCCTTGAATACCTCCATCACCTCGGGATACATCCTGCGTCTTTTCATCTTGTCAGGATCAAAAACCAGTTTGTCGGCCTGGTCGGCCTTGGTTCCCAGAAGGGCGAAAGTGACCATTCCGGACTCATGGTACTCGTTACCATCTCCCTTGAAAGATGTAAAACCGTATTTCTTGCGGAGCTCCATGCACTTTTCGTCGAAAAAGTTCCGGTCCACCGGAGACTTCTCCTCACGGACAATCTTGAACTCTCCATCAACTATCCGGCTCTCCTCCATTCCATAATTACCGACTATGGTAATAGGATACTCTCCCATCTGGTTGTAGATTCTCTTGCAGTTGCCGGCTCCGGCCATTATGATC
>CAMHFA010000241.1 GCA_946184255.1 uncultured Bacteroidales bacterium | reverse complement strand
TTTTGATGATAAGATGAACGCGGGCGGCAACTATGTTTACAACCAGTCCCAAAGAGACGTCCTTAACAAAAGCGTACAAACCGACAGGTCCTTCCAGAACGGAGATTACATGATAACCCGTAACGGAGTTGAGGATCCCGGAGTGAACAGCACCAAATCTTATGGGCACAGGTTCGGAATGCGTTTGGAGCACAAGTTCTCTGAGAACACATCTATCCTCTTCCAGCCCCAGGTAAACTTCGGAACCGGCAACTATCTCCAGACCTCCGATTTCTCGACTGAAAGGTTCAACAGCGGCAACGATCTGACTTCCTCCAGCAACGGTTTCTCCAACAATTCCGGGGATAACAACAACTGGCAGACAAATGGTTTCTTCCTGTTCCGTCAGAGGCTTGGAATGCCGGGAAGGACCCTGTCCTTCAATGCCAACTACAGTCTCAGCCATAACCAGATGGATGGCTTTAACCAGTCCCTGACCAATAGCTGGAACACGAAGACAGGCGAGGCCCAGGATATAGTCAACCAGAGGATCGACCAGCTCTCAAAGAATGCATCCCTGACAGGAAGACTTGTTTACACCGAGCCTCTCGGCAACGGTTTCTATGCTTCTGCCAATTATAGCTACTCTTGGAACAAGAATTCATCTACTAAGGACGCCTATGACAGCGGCTCGAATGTAATCGGCAAGAATTCCCTTATCTATGACCCCATCGGTGAAACCAGGAACGAGACTTATTCCAGCAATATCCTGAACAGGAATGATAACCAGACTGCCGGTTTGGACCTTCAGTACCAGAAGGATAAGATCCATGCACAGCTGGGCTTTTCAGTCATGCCTAACAAGACTCACAACGAGACCAACAAGGAAGTGTACGACACGACTGTCATCAACATAGCTCCTTCTGCAATGTTCTGGTATGACATGGGTGAGACCACCAACATGCGGATCTTCTATCGGGGAAGGTCACAGCAACCCTCGACCACACAGCTCATGCGTGTCCCTGACAATTCAAACCCGAAGTCGGTTTCCAGCGGTAACCCTGGCCTGATCCCGTATTTCAACCATAACATCAACACTGAGTTCAGGATGACGAACCGGCAGACGTTCACGTCCTTCAACATCAACCTCAATGGTGGAATGGTTCAGAATCCGATTGTTACCGGAGTAATCAAGGATGAAAAGAACAGGTCGTATTCCATACCTTACAACGGTCCCAACTCCTACAACGGAGGAGTCAGGATATTCTTCAACTCTCCCATTGCGAAGTCCAATTTCTCGGTCTTCTCAATGACCAATTCCAATTATTCCCAGTCCACGTCTTACACGGATGCCGGATTGGCTATAAGCATGGATAAGTACCGTGACGAAGACGGTGCTTTCACCAAGTACAAGGAGTTCCTTGCAGATTTCCCGGATCCTGCCAAGGCTTCTATCTTCAAGGAGAACATCACGCGCAATTTCTCGTTCAACCAGACACTCAGGTTGACTTACCGTAATGATGCGATCGAGTTGATCGCCGGTGCGAACGGCCGTTACAGCCACATCACGTATTCGGTGAACAAAGGGAAGCCTGCGAATATCGGTGGTGTCAACAACACGGAGACCTGGACGAACAGCGTCAATGGTTCCGTCAACTGGACCATGCCAGCCGGATTCACTTTCAAGACTGATGCGTCCTACACATGGTACATCAATTACACCACTGACATTGAGCCCACCTTCCTGGTCAACCTTGACATCCAGAAGCTCCTGTTCAATAACAGGGCGACTCTCGCTTTGAGGGCTTATGACCTTCTTGACCAGGCGAGGAACATCGGTGTCAGTGAGAGAGACGGAGTCATCACAGAGAGTTGGAGCAACACTCTCGGACGTTATATCATCGTAGCGCTCACCTATCGTTTCGGAACCTTCGGCGGTAGGAACGGAAGAGGCGGAATGCGTATGGGAGGCGGTCGTGGTCCTGGCGGTCCCGGCGGCGGACCTGGTGGCCCCGGCGGCTTTGGAGGAGGACGTCCTCCAATGATGTAATGTCTTCTCTTGGAGTGAAGATGATAATGGCGCGGTTACTTCACGTAACCACGCCATTTTTCGATCAAGGCCGTCATGTCATCAGGGAGTCGGGAGTCGAACCGGATCATTTTTCCTGTCCCAGGATGTACGAATCCGAGAGTCTTCGCATGTAAGGCCTGTCTTGGACACAGATCGAAGCAGTTCTCGATGAACTGGCGGTACTTTGCGTAGATAGTACCCTTGCGGATCTCAGCTCCCCCGTAGCGTGCATCATTGAAGAGGGGATGGCCGATATGACTCATATGTACCCTGATCTGGTGGGTCCTGCCTGTTTCCAGCCGGCATTCCACCACTGTCACATACCCGAACCTGTCCAGGACCTTGTAGTGTGTGACAGCATGTTTAGCCCTTTCGTCATCTTCCGGATAGACCTTGAAGCGAAGCCGGTCGTTGGGGTCGCGTCCGATTGCTCCGTCGATGGTCCCTTCATCGTCCTTGACATTACCCCAAACCACTGCGACGTAGAGCCTTTCGATGCTGTGCTCGAAGAACTGCCTGGCCAGGTCAAGCTGGGTCTCGTCATTCTTGGCGACGACCAGCAAGCCAGAGGTGTCCTTGTCTATCCTGTGTACGAGTATTCCCATTCGCTCGTCCCCGGTCCCTGAGCTTGTCGAAGGCCCAACCGGCAACCCCAGATGGAAGGCAAGGGCATTGACCAGTGTGCCGTCATAGTTGCCATGGCCCGGATGAACGACCATCCCGGCGGGTTTGTTGACAACCAGAAG
>CAMHFA010000240.1 GCA_946184255.1 uncultured Bacteroidales bacterium | reverse complement strand
AGTACGGCAAGAAAATTGCGAAGGATATCCAAAATATGTCGTATATTTGTTGATTGCAAATTTATAAATAAAATTGCATTTCAGGAAGCATACATACACTATTATCCTAGTGGTGCTGGTTGCAGCTTTCACGGGTTTCTCCATGTTCGGACAGAATCCCCGGAGAGACCGTCGTCAAAGGAGGGCTGGATCGTCAGAGGTAGTGCAGGACACTACAAAGCCACAGCTTCCTGACTCACTTCTGGCAAGAAGGGATTCCATCTTTGCAGCAGATTCTGCTTCCCGTGCTGATTCCCTTGACCTTCTCAAAAAGAGTTCCATTTCCAAACCAGCATTTTCAGCTGCAAAAGACTCCTCCAGGCAGGTATTCGTGGACGGGCAGCGAAAGATGTTCTATTGGGGCGATGTGGAAGTCTCCTACGAGAACATAAAGCTCCAGGCCGACTACATGGAGTACGATATGAACACCGGGACAGTCTTCGCCCGTGGCACCTATGATTCCCTTGCCCATGAATGGAAAGGCCAGCCTGTAATGACCCAGGGTGACCAGACCTTCAACATGGAAGAGATCCGCTACAACTTCAATTCCCGCAAGGCCAGGATTACCAACATGATCACAAAGGAAGATGATGGAATACTTCACGGACAGAACATAAAGATGCTCCCGGACAAATCCATCAACATCACTCATGGAAAATACACTGTCTGCGACCTTGAACATCCACATTACTATCTCAAGCTTTCTTCAGCTAAGGTGGTAACCAAACCCTCCCAGAAAACAGTGTTCGGTCCTGCCCATCTGGTCGTAGAAGACGTGGATCTTCCTTTCATCGCAATTCCGTTCGGATTCATACCTAAACGTCCGGAAAGGGCTACCGGTCTCCTGATGCCTTCGTTCGGAGAGGAGAATGCCCGTGGTTTCTACATGAGGGATGCCGGAATGTACTTCGTAATTGGTGACTACTTCGACTTTTCCGTTACTGGAGACTACTACACCCTTGGTTCCTGGGCTGCCGACATCAATTCCAGGTACATGGTGAAATACAAGTTCTCCGGCAACCTGGGACTGAACTATTCCGTTGACCAGACCGGAGAGAAAGGAAGTACTGACTTTTTCCAGAGCAAGAACTTCGGAGTGAAGTGGTCCCATTCACAGGACGCGAAAGCCCATCCGGGCCAGACATTCTCCGCATCGGTCAATTTCTCCAGTCCATCCAACAGCCGGTATAATTCGAGATCCATCGACGATGCCCTCCAGAACCAGATCTCTTCGTCAATCTCGTTCGGAAAGAACTGGAACGGCAGATTCAACCTTTCCATC
This sequence comes from uncultured Bacteroidales bacterium, assembly GCA_946184255.1. Classification (GTDB taxonomy): domain Bacteria; phylum Bacteroidota; class Bacteroidia; order Bacteroidales; family UBA932; genus Cryptobacteroides. Next base: position 1,476 of record CAMHFA010000240.1, on the reverse strand, counting down.
AACGCCCTTCACAGCCAGAACTCCAGGGACAGTTCCTACTCTTTCACCCTTCCGAATATCACATTCTCGGTTTCCAGGTTCTATCCTTTCAAGATAAAGAACAGGGTCGGTAAAGAGAGATTCTACGAGAAGTTCTCCCTAGCATACAATACCTCGCTTCAGAACAAGATCGGTTTCAAGGCTTCCGAATTCGGCGAGCCCGGACTCCTCGACAAGTTCAGCAACGGAATGGCCCACAACTTTACCATCGGCCTTCCCGATTTCACCCTTCTGAACTACCTTAACGTCACTCCGTCCGTAAGTTACGGAATGAACTGGTTCTTCAGGCAGAGCGAGGCCTACTTCGATCCCGAGACCAACAGTGTCCTGACCAGGATGGGATCCCCTTTCAGCCATTTCGGGACCACCCACACATATTCAGGAGCCGTTTCGATGAGCACCCGTATCTACGGAATGTTCAACTTTGGGAAGTACAACAAGATACAGGCTGTCCGTCACGTCATCTCCCCCAGCATAAGCATGAGCTTCAGTCCGGAGAAAGGCAAGGCTTTCAACGGGTGGAGGTCCTTTGAATATATTGACACCCTGGGGACCAAGAGGACCTATGACTATAATATCTACCAGGGACAGATCAATTCCTATCCGGGCAAGGGCCGTTCTGCCACGATGAGTCTCAATATCGGGAACAACCTTGAGGCCAAGGTCCGGGATGCTAAGGACACTACCGGAACAGGGTCCAAGAAAGTTAAGATCCTCGACCAGTTCAATATCCACACAGGCTACAATTTCCTAGCGGACTCCCTCAGGATGAGCAATGTAGGTATATCGATGTCCACCTCTATCTTCGGAAAGCTTGGAATAAACGGAAACATGAATTTCGATCCCTATGCAATCAATGAGCAGGGAAAGAGAATCAACCAATATAACCTGGTCAAGAACGGTGTTCCTCTGAGACTCACAAATTTCAGTGCCTCCACTTCCTATTCCATATCCGGTAAAGGAACGACAAAGGGGAATGACGGTAGCAAGGAAGGGGGTCAGAGTCCCGCAGACTACTACCGCAGGATTTATTATCATCCGGTTACAGGAGAGTATATTCCCGGAGGTTGGCTCTATTATACCAATCCAAACGTGCCGTGGAGCGTGAACTTCAACTATTCCCTCTCCATGAGCCGATCCTACAGCTTTACCAATAACCAACTTATAAAGAAAGACAGGTACACCCAGACCCTGGGAATATCCGGCAACATCCAGCTCACTCCGAAAATGTCCGTCCAGGCACAGACCGGTTGGGATTTCGTGGCCATGAAGATGACCACCTCTCAGATGTCGTTCAGATATGACCTTCACTGCTTCAACATCGCCGTGTCATGGGTCCCTTCCGGAATGTACCAGTCCTATTCTTTCCTTATCTCTGCCAATGCCGCTGCTCTTGCCGACCTTCTCAGGTTCAAGAAAAGCACCAGCTACTGGGAT
>CAMHFA010000239.1 GCA_946184255.1 uncultured Bacteroidales bacterium | reverse complement strand
CGTAACCGCCGGCGACAGCCTTAGCGAACATCTCTCTGGTGTTCACAAGGCCAAGATCTTTGTAAGAAACCATAATTTATAGAAATAAAAATAACTGTTTGTCAAATCCGGCACTTTGGCTTCAAAAGCCGTGCAAATTTACTCTTTTTCGTCCAAAAATAAAATACGGTCGGTAAGGCTTGCGTACCTTCTTTCAACTATTCCTCCTTTCCCTATCTGGATGACGAACGGAAGGGATGACAGATCGAAGGTGTCGAGCAGCTTTCTGGTCTTGCGGGGAGACTTGTTTTCAAGTGCATCCATGTTAACAGAGAAGTATTTGATCCCCAGTGAATCGGCCAGTTCCATCTCTGCTTCACAGATCGGGCAGCCCTCGGCATGGAAGAAGATGTAGCCTCCTTGCTTCCTGAATTTGTTCCAACCCTTTATGCCCATCTTGGGGATTGTCGATCCGACCGGAGTCTTCGAAAGAAGGCCTTCCAGCATCTCTGCCATTCCGACAACCATAAGGGAATCCTCCTCATTGTTCCAGATGTCAGGGCGGGAGAGAATGTAATCTTTAACCAGGGTAGCGGCCCCTTCGCGGAATCCTTCCTCCCTCTTTCCGGCAATATAGTACAGAAGGTCGCCTTCCAGGTGTTTGAAATTAAGAGTGTCCCCCAGATCCAGGGTACGTCCCTTGAGAAGGGAGGCCACGTCGGCCACATCAGCAGCTGTAACCTTAGGGCCATAGGTTGAGAACAACTTGTCGAAAAGAGCCACAGAGGCATCGTTCCCATAGTCATATTCCCCGTCATCCAGAAGAATCTCGAGCAACTGTTCCAATGCTTCCGTGTCAAGCCCGCGTCCGACTATCACTCCTTCCGGATCGACAAGGAACATCTTCGGAGTCTGGACAACTCCATAGGTAAACTGAAGGTCGGCGGTGTTGTCCGGGTCCCAGAGATGGACCACTTCGGTCTCTTCGGTGTCCAGAGCAAAGGTATTCCTCCACTGGGTCCATCTTTCCTCATTGGTTCCGACATAGATCGCATAGACTGTCACGGGATAGTCCTTGTCATTGAGAAGGCTCCTCAGGGTCGCCGTCTCGAGCTTGCATTTCGCACAGTCGGTATCGTAGAAGTACAGTACTGAATACCCTTCGACTGGAACCGTTACCGTCTCTCCGTAAGGACCGGAGAGGACAATCCGCGGCGCCTTCTCCCCTATCAGTGAGCGGCGGTTGAACTCGGCGAACATCTTCGCCTCGAACAGTTCACTTTCGCTTCTCATAGGGATCTTCCCGGAAGCGAACCAGGTGTCGGTAACATGGATCGCCACTGCCTCGTCCCCCATCAGGGCGGAGTTGCGGTAATGGTCATAGACTTTCCGGGCGATGGCCTGACGGATTGCGGGATCTTCGGCAGCCTCGATCAGGGCGTCACATTCCTGGTTCTTGACCTCGGACGGTTCCCTCTCCAGAAGGGTGAAATACTCTCCAAGCCGGGCATCAAGCTGGGCCAGCCTTGCCGAATCCACCTGGGCCGCCGCATGAAACACGCAGAGGGACAGGAGAAGGAAGGTTGCCGCAAATCTTTTCATTTTACTTCAGGAAGCTTGACCCACTCTGGAATGAACTGCGAAAGGTCTCCCTTGTGGCTGACAACATCGCGTACAGCAGAGGAAGAGATGTGGGAATATTCCTGAGCTGTAGGTATGATGATAGTGTCTATCTCAGGGGCAAGATGGCGGTTAGCATCGGCCACCGCCTGCTCGTTGTCGAAATCCGTCATGTTCCTGACTCCCCTCACGATGTGGCGGATGCCAAGCTGCCTGCAGATATCTACTGTCAGGCATTCATAACTGATGATCTTCACTCCTTTCAGGTCCTTTGTAGCCTGGCGGATGATATCCTCCCGCTGCTCCATCGTGAAGAAGCCTTTCTTGGCCTGGTTGATACCGACTGCCACCACCACCTCGTCAAAGATGGTCAGGGCCCTCGTGAGGATGTTAAGATGGCCCGAAGTGAACGGATCGAATGATCCAGGGAATAATGCAACGCTGCCCATTATAATTGCCAGTTGATTGGGGTTTTATTCTCGCTGATAAGAATCTCGTTCGTCTTGGAAAAATGACGGCAGCCGAAAAAGGCTCCGCGTGCAAGGGGGGAAGGATGGGCGGCTTCAAGCACATGGTGCTTCGACGTGTCGATCAGTTCCTTCTTGCTCCTTGCGAAATTCCCCCAGAGGAGAAATACTATGCCGTTGCAATGCTCTGAGAGGTAACGGATAACGGCATCGGTGAACTGCTGCCAGCCGATCCCGCTATGGGAGGCGGCCTCGCCAGAACGGACGGTAAGGATGGCATTCAGGAGCAGGACCCCTTGACGGGCCCATCCCTCGAGGTTGGGCCTTCCGCTCATCCTGATTCCAAGATCGTCTTCAATTTCCTTGAATATGTTTTTGAGCGAAGGAGGAGACGGCATGTTGTCAGGAACCGAGAAACTCAGGCCCATGGCCTGGCCGTAGCCGTGATAGGGATCCTGGCCGAGGATGACCACCTTGACCTGATCCACCGGAGTGAGTTCAAATGCCTTGAAAATCTCCGGTCCGGGAGGGAAGATGACCCTTCCCTCCGCCTTCTCGCGGTGGAGCTGACGGGCCAGGGCGGCGAAATACGGCTTCTCAAACTCGTCCGCCAGAGCTTCCTTCCAGCTTTGTTCTATCTTTACGTCCATATTCCAAAGATAGGAATATTAATCGAATATCTCCGCCATCACATCGTCGGCGTTCAGGCCGTGGACGATGCAGGCTTCCTCC
>CAMHFA010000238.1 GCA_946184255.1 uncultured Bacteroidales bacterium | reverse complement strand
CTTGAAATGGGCGCTGATACTATCCTTACTGATTCTTACCAGCTAGTCGCTGATGCAACCGGACTCAAATAGTATGAAGACCCGTTTCGTATTCAACCTTCTTTTCGCTATCCTCTTACTTGCCTGTTCAATTGCAGGCGCCCAGGGCAAGAGGGTTGTTTTCATCGGCGATTCAATAACCGACGGTAACTGGGGATGTCCCTACAACTTCAAACCTACCTCTGCAGAGCGCAGCCATACGGACATGAACCACATCTATGGCCACAGTTATGTCATGCTCATCGCTTCCGATTGGCAGAGCCGTCATCCCAAGTCCGGTTATTCTTTCTTCAACAGGGGGTTCAGCGGCCACAAGCTTGCTGACCTGGCCGGAAGGTGGCAGGAAGATGTGCTTGACCTTCATCCGGATGTGCTCTCAGTCCTGGTCGGGGTTAATGACATGGGAAACGCTTTCAGTAAAGGTGAGGCTGAATCTTTCGACTTCGACAGTTGGAAAAAGACTTACGGCGGTTTGCTTCAGCGGGTCAGGCAGCAGGATCCTTCCGTCAAACTGGTCTTGTGTACTCCTTTCCTTGCGCGTGAAGGGAGCACTGGAAATCTTCCTGACTATGAGACCCGTGAATTATTCGTCCACCGCCTAGCCTCAATCGTCCGGGAGCTTTCAAAGGAATATGGAGCCGTGTGCATCCCATTCGACAATCTGTTCGAAAAGCTCGTAGGTTCCGAGCCCGAGCCCTGCTACTGGATCTGGGATGGCGTCCATCCCACCCCCGCCGGCCTCCGCCGCATGGCCGACCTATGGAAAAAGAAGGTGAAACTCTGAGATAACTTATTAAATTCCTATATTTACGGTACAAGTGATTATTCCATGAAAAGATTTTTCATTCTTGCGGTTGCAGCGCTTTTCTGCTCAGTGACTATTTCTGCCCAGAACCAGGATCTCCCTGACAATGACTGGGCCCAGTACAAACGTTATTCAAAGGCAAATTCCGAGGTTACTGTCCGCCCCAAGGCTGTCCTTATGGGTGATTCCATCACAGATGGATGGTTCAGCCAGGATCCGGAGTTCTTCAAGACCAACAATTTCCTCGGTCGTGGAATCAGCGGTCAGGTGACTTCCCACATGCTGGCCCGTTTCCGCAGGGATGTCATCGACCATCATCCGAAGTATGTGGTCATCCTTGCCGGAATCAACGACATCGCCAGGAACAACGGCTACATATCCCTGGAGAACACTTTCGGGAATATCGTTTCCATGTGCGAGCTGGCCAAGGCAAACAAGATCAAGCCGGTTCTCTGCACCCTTGTCCCTTCAGGCTATATCCGCTGGCGTCCGGCCATCAAGGACACCAAGGAGCAGGTTGCTGCCTTGAATGCAATGATCAAGGAATATGCTAAAGCCCATCACTATAAAGTGGTGGATTACGCAACCCTCCTTGCAGACGGTAACGGCGTCACCAGGGCCGACCTTTCCAACGATTCGGTCCACCCTAACCTGAATGGCTACAAGATCATGGAGGAAGCCCTCCTGAAGGTTCTTAAATAGGATTATTCCAAGTCATCGTCATCGTCGATGCCGTACTGCATCGCGATGTCCATCTTGTCCCAGGCATCTTCCATCTCCCTACGTTGTTTTTTCGTGGGGCGGCCCGTTCCACGGTCACGTTTCAGGAAGAATGTCTCGACCGGGGCGCGCAGTTTGTCGAGTTCCGACTGAGGTGTAAGATTCTCCGCAAAGTCGGGAACCAGTTTGGCGCCAAGCCGGTGGGATGGTATGGCAATTATCTTGTAAGTGTACTGGATTATACCCTTATGGACACTCACGGTTTCGCCGGGTTTGATGTCCCTTGAGGGTTTGGCATTTGTACCACCAACCTTCACCTTGCCTCCCTTGCAGGCTTCGGTGGCCTCGGTCCTGGTCTTGAAGATTCGCAGGGCCCAGAGGACTTTGTCTATTCTTTCAGATTCTGCCATGATGATCAATTCCAGTTTCTGATATGGGGATCGGGATTCTCGTCGGCAGGGGAATCGCCATAGTAAGAATCCGGGAGAGAACGTTTCGGGACAATGGCTTCAAGTACCCGTGTTCCTTCTTCCGCAGCGAACAGAATGTAGTCATTGACTTCCGACGGGACTAATATGGACTTCCCGGCCTTAACAAACCAGTTCTCGAAACCGCCGGATTCGTTCGGAGCCTGGATAAATGCCTCGCCTGAGATGCAATGGTAAATGGCGAAGCCACCTGGCTGGTCGCTGAATATATGAACAGGGTTTTCCAACTGTAGCATCGTCACCTTGAACTCGTTACACTCCGCTATCGTCCGTCCGACAGACGGGGGAGAGTAACGGTGGAAGTCGATGAGGTCAAAGGCCTCTTCGAGCTCCATCTCGAGGTTGAAAGTAAGTTCGGAACACTCCGAAATCTCCACTATGGTCAGTCCCGGTCCGGCCGCGAAGACTGTTCCCGGTTTGATCAGGTAAAAGTCTCCGGCTTTCGGATGCTCCACATTAAGGATTTCCCTTATTGTACCATCCTGGCACCTTTGGTAAAACTCGCCGGCTTCCACATCCTGTTTCAACCCCAGATAGAGACTGGCATCATCCGAGGCCTCCTTGATGTACCAAAGTGCAGTCTTTCCAAACGAATCATACCTCTCTTCAGCGACCTTGTCTCCGACATTTATCTGAAGGGGCTGACGTGCCGTGGTCTTGATTATCTTGACCATCAGCGGGAATTGAAGTCCGTAGTACTCAAATGAATCATCCCCCACAACCCGTTCGAGATACGTGCCCATCAGTTCGCTGAGAGTGTTTCC
>CAMHFA010000237.1 GCA_946184255.1 uncultured Bacteroidales bacterium | reverse complement strand
GGACCGGCCTCGCTCGAAAGGGGAGCCCGGGGCGAAGATGTTCGACAGCGAAGGCGTCGCCACCGTCAACTCGCCGGTTATCGACCGCGGAGTGGTGTGCGAGTATTTTGTCAATACCTACATGTCCCGGAAGATGGGTATCTCCCCCACCATAGAAGATGTGATCCGGCCCGTCATACCACCGTGCGTTGCGCCAGGGCTCTCAAAGCCTGGCAGAATGGACCGTGACGGAATCATGTCAATGGTAGGTGAAGGAATCCTCGTGACCGGATTCAACGGAGGGAACAGCAACTCTGCCACAGGAGATTTTTCATTCGGCATAGAAGGGTTCTATTTCAAGGAAGGTAAGATAGTACATCCTGTACGGGAAATGCTGATTACCGGAAACCTGCTGTCCCTATGGAACAGCCTGCTGGCGGCAGGTGACGACGCTAGGCCTTGCAAGTCAAAACTTATTCCTACCTTAGCGTTCGGAAAAGTGAGTTTCAGTGCATAAAAACAACAAAAAGAATATGAAAGCAGAACAGAACAAAGTGGTCAGCCTGACCTACGAATTGATTGTCGACGGTGCCCTTGCAGACAAGGCAGATGAGAACCGCCCTCTTGAATATATTCATGGAACCGGAATGCTCCTCCCGAAATTCGAGAGTGAAGTCGAAGGGAAAGAGCCTGGTGAAGAATTCGCATTCACCCTGACTCCCGAAGAGGGCTATGGTACCTTCGACGAGTCAAGGTTGATCGGCCTTCCGAAGGAGGCGTTCATGATGGACGGAAAGGTACGTGATGACCTTCTGGTGATCGGAAAGATGATTCCGATGGTTAATGATGCAGGACAGGTGGTCAATGGTATCGTGTATGATGTCACCGACGAGACTGTCACTATGAATTTCAACCATCCCATGGCTGGTAAAACCCTCAATTTCACTGGTAAGGTCATCGAGGTCAGAGACGCCACCGAAAAGGAGCTCCAGAAGGGACATCCCTGCAAGCATCACGGTGACAACGAATGCTGCCACAAGGGGAAAGGCCATCACGGCGACGGCGAATGCTGCCACAAAGAAGACAGCGACTGCTGCAACAAGGATGCTGAATAAGGCTTCTATTCAGCCGCTTTGTCTATAATGTGGATGTGGGTGACGACACGACGCTCATTGTCGTGCTTGAAGGTCCTTGAAGCCGAAGGATAATTGACCACATTGGTCCCTTCCGCGCCATGTCCCTTTACGCACATGGCGCTGGAACCGCCTCCGTCCATATTCATAGCTTGCGCGGGATGGAATTGGTCTTCGATGAAGGAGGTCAGTTCAAAGGCGCTCATGCCTTCCGCTATGCCAGGTCTGCGTCCGTCCACAACTATAAGGATAAGGTGATTGTCATCCGTAGTGGCAACTGCGGTGCGGGGATGACGTACACCCTGGTGCCTGAGGGGATCCTCACGATACAGTTTATCAATCTGGTCGCTGGTCATGCTTGTAGCGGCGAAGTACTTCCCTACCGGCACATGGTTGTCTATCAGCATGGGAGCGCTGGTAAAGACGTTTGGATAGGTGATGCTCTCATAGGCTTCCCTCTGCTCCGGAACAGTCTTGTCTTTACCTGTGTATTCAATCCGTACATCCCGGCCATCGGTACTGATCGAGCAGTCGGTCTTCCACTGGGGTACCGCCCCTGCGAAGGGAACGATATCGCTCGGGATGTTGTAACTGGTCTTTCCATCGACCCTGATAAAGACTGATTCCCTCTCGTATGTGGCATTGACTGTCGCAACAGCACCGGCCTTCTTGAAAGCGTCTGAAGTTGTGATCCTGTTGTCGTCAAGGGTAAACTTCACTTCGTAACGGGGGTTGTTCAGATCGACGTCCACTACTGAAATCACCTGGTTGACTCCAGAGACCGGCTCAACTCCGCTATAACGCTTGTAAACAATCCCGTCCTGGACAGCATCAACCTGCCATCCTCCCTTCCTGAATGAAGGACGGTTCTCAAGGGCATCGACATAATGCGCCCTGAGATCGGACCAGTGGTAGAATGGCCACCTGTCAGTGTCAACCCCGGTGATCCTGGCCTCGTTTTCATTGAGAAGGACCTTCACGAGGATGTCTTTTGAACCTTTCTTCTTGAAAAACACCATCTGGATGTTTGCACCCATGGGACATGTGTTGGTAAGGTTCCATGAGAGTTCCGGATGGTCCGGATCGCTGACCGGAGAACAGCTTCCCTCTATGTCCATCTCCACAGCCAGAGGAGCCAGCTGGGAATCATGTCCATATCTCAACGTAGCCCTGTACTTACCATCAGCAAGGGCCCTGTCCGCATGTTCTATCATGTGACGGAGGGTCGTTGAAGCTTCGTCACGAACGATTTCCCCGAACTCTTCCGACGGACCGATGATGAAATACTCCTTCCAGTTAACCGCCCGCCAGACGCCGTAGAAGTCATCGTAAGTGAAATACTTATAGAGATCCACACCGAGTTCGTCGTTGAGGGCATTGTCGATTGCAAGTTCCCAGAGATATCTGGTGAAGCGTTTCCGGTCATCAGGGGTCATGAATGTATTCTTTCCCGCCTCACCGTAAGTAAATATTTTGTCGAGCAATGATTCATTGGCTCCTTCATTCAGCACTCTTTCATCATAATCTTTTCCATACTCGCGTGAAGCTGCTGAGACAGGGAACGAGTTGAAGACTTCGGCCTGGACTTTTGGCCCGACATGACGGTCATAGCTGACCTTGGGATTCCTAGCTGTGATGGCGTCAAGGCTGTAGGCCATGCTCATTATGCACCGCTGGCTGGTCGAGGCATACACATCTATCCTGCAG
>CAMHFA010000236.1 GCA_946184255.1 uncultured Bacteroidales bacterium | reverse complement strand
GATATTGGTTGTTTACCCAAAAAAATAGAGTGTTATGGACTATCCGCAGAAAGTAACAAAGACACTGTATGATAATAACGGCTTCATTGCCGATGACTTCAACGATCCCGAAATGAGGGAGTTGTATAACGACCTGAAGGTAAACAGGCTCCAGTATGAGGAGCTTTTCAGGAATTTCGGATGCACTCTCAGGTTCGAGGACAAGTGCTTCTACCTGACGAGGACGAAGGTCACCCGTCAGGCGATTGAAAGCCGGATGGAAGACTATTACCTGTGGATTGACATAGTGGATTTCCTCTATGATGTCATCCCGTCTCTCGCGCCCGGCAGCAGGTTCTATTACAGCGACCTGTTCAAGAAGGTAGAGACAAGCGTCAACCTTCCTAAGAAGCTGATGTCCATACCGCTGAAGCTGAAGAAAGGAACCGTACCCGACACGAAGGCATACATGGAGGAACTTTTGGACTTCCTGAAGAAGAAACAGATTCTGGACGAGTTTGTGAGGGAGGAAGACCATGTTACGGTGTACCAGGTGACATCCGTATTCTCTTATTTCAAGGATTATGTAAAGAGTATAACGCTAAGGAGTGAGGAGGAGAAATCATATGAAGGGACTGTATAGTATAAACCTGATCAACAGCATGAGGGTTGACAGGGCCGAAATCAAGACATACGGTAATGTCATCCTGACCGGCGAGAACGACGCAGGAAAGACCGCCGCTCTGCGTCTCTGGGTGTATTTCATCACCGGAAACAGGAAGATGCTGGGCCTCGATGAGGGATCCCAGGACTTCTGCAATTTCTATTTCCCCAAGCCGAACTCATGGATCATCTATGAGATGTTCAGTGACCAGGGCAGGTATATGATTATCCTTTCCTGCAGGAACAATGTCATCTACTCACGGTATGTCGATGAACCCTACAGGCGTGAATACTTCTTTGATGACTCCGACACGGCTTTTGAGAGGTGGGAGGATATTGCCGACAAGATCGGCAGGAAGGCCTCTGATTTCGCGGAAGTCAAGGGCGAGGAGAATTTCCGTGATATTGTCTTCGGATGCTATGGCGGATCTAACAGTGCATACCGCCGTTTCGCCCTTGTCCGTTCCAATAATGCGCAGGGACTCCGTAAGGCTGTTCAGGGAGTATTCCTGAACAAGGAGCTGATTGAAACCAAGAACATCAGGGATTTCATACTGGAGGCTCTCAGCCTGTCTGACACCAAGGTGGAGATCACGAAGCTGAAACAGCTTATCCAGCCCGTCAACGAGCAGTGGCGCGATATCCTTCTATGGAAAGAGGAGGATGAGAAGGGCCAGATCAAGATGCGTGCCGCCAGACAGGTTGTCGAGCGATATAACCGTAAGCTCGACAAGGATGTTGCCATCTCGCTTGCATGGAAGAAGCTCAACTATATCATCCCACGCGATAGCAGAAGGAAGACCGCCATCAAGGAGAAGCTTGACATGCACGTCAACCAGAAGAATGACATAGACGGAAAGCTCAGGGAAAGGCGGGAAAGCTATTCCGGCCATATCAGGGAACTTCAGGAGCCGATCACGAAATTTAAGAGTCTTCTTGAATCACTTGACAGGGATTACAAGAAGTTCCACCGTCAGGATGCACAGGATATAATTGCCGTCTTCAAGGAAGAAGACACCATCCTGAAGACCCTGGCTGCCCTGTCAGAGGAATACAGGGTGTTGACCTCTGCCACTGGTGATGTTGAGAAGAAATATCAGGAAATGCTTCTATCCGTCCTCGCCCCATTGAATGAGCTACAAGTGAAGTGGAATGAGGAGATCCGCGTTCTGGAAGAGAAGGAGAAGACCGAAAGGCTCCAGATTAAGGGTGACTATGAAGCCGAGTGCAGGAAGATAGAAGAGGAACATTCCAAGATTATCTCTGAGCTTAATGCAGCCATCGAAGCCAAGCAAAACGAGATTATCAGACAGAAGGACGCCCTTCTCCAGAACGAGAAGGAAGTCATGTTCGTTGAACGAAAGGCGGAGATTGATTCCGAGCAGAAGATACACCTGAAAAACATCGGTGATCTTGAAAAGGCCATAGCCGATTTCAATGAACTTATTAAAAAAGAACAGGATAAGTGCCACAATGAGGTGATTTGCTTCAAGGACAAAAAGATCAATGAATGGACAGCGAGGCAGAATGAACTCTCCAAGACTATTTCCCAGACTGAGAAGCGCCTTGAAAACATTGAAGGCTCCTTTCAGAAGTTCCTTGAAAACGAGGTGCCGGGATGGGAAGACACCATCGGCAAGGTTGTCGATGAAGATGTGCTGTTCTCAAAAGATCTTTCCCCTGTCCTGAAGGATGACGGGGACAGCCTGTATGGTGTTCAAATAAATCTGTCCAAAACCGGGAAAACGCCCGTAAGTATCGATGACCTCCAGAAGATACTTATTGACAGCAATAAGGAATACTCATCGGTGAAGGCAGCGATAGAGCATCCGGATATTGCTCTCCAAACTGAGATTGCACGAATCGAAGAGTCGTACAATAAGAAAATTCGCGGCTACCGCAAGGAGTTAGGTCAGAAAGAGGGCCTTCTTGCTGACGAAAAGCGCAAGTGGGAACTCCTTGATCAGGAACTGAAGAGACTACTTAAGAGGGAGAAGGAAATTAAGGAGAACAAGGCCCGTGAAATTAACGAACTCATAGATAAGCTTACGGGCGAGAAGGCGAAGCTTACTGAGACCCTTAACGAGGAGAATGGCGAGAATGGCCGTTTGAAGCGTCTGGCTGCTGCCAAAGAGACAATGAACCTTCGCTTAAAAGGACTGGAACAGTATCTGACAAACATTAATGACCTGAAGGGAAAAC
>CAMHFA010000235.1 GCA_946184255.1 uncultured Bacteroidales bacterium | reverse complement strand
ATCTACAGGGCCCTGGTACGGATCTCTATCTTGCGGACCTTTCGGAGCAGTTCGTTTGCTGAAGGATTGGAAGGCATTCTAATATTCAAACACTACGGAACCTGGACTGCATTGATGACCTCGGCGATGATCTGCTCGGTGGTCACATTCTCGGCCTCGGCCTCATAGGTCAGACCGATCCTGTGGCGAAGGACCTCATTACAGACCGCCCTGACATCCTCGGGAATCACATAACCCCTGCGCCTGATGAAAGCGAAAGCCTTGGCAGCCATTGCAAGGGAGATGCTCGCACGGGGGGATCCTCCAAAGGAAATCAGATCCTTGATCTTTCCAAGACCGTACTCCTCCGGAGTCCTGGTGGCATACACTATGTCAACGATGTATCTTTCGATCTTCTCGTCCATATAGACATCCCTGACGACATTGCGGGCACGGACGATATCCTCCGGCTTGACAACCGGGCTGGCCTTGGGAAATTCCCCGGAATTGTTCATCCGGATGATCTGCTTTTCCTCGTCCTTCTTGGGATAACTCACCACGACCTTAAGCATGAAACGGTCCACCTGCGCCTCGGGCAGAGGATAAGTACCTTCCTGCTCTATGGGGTTCTGGGTAGCCATAACCAGAAAAGGCTCAGGAAGCTTGAACGTCTCGTCTCCGATAGTCACCTGCCTCTCCTGCATGGCCTCGAGAAGGGCAGACTGGACTTTTGCCGGAGAACGGTTGATCTCATCGGCAAGCACGAAGTTGGCAAAGACGGGACCTTTGTGAACCTCGAACTTCTCGTCCTTCTGGGAATATATCATCGTACCGATAAGGTCGGCCGGAAGAAGGTCAGGAGTGAACTGGATACGGCTGAACTTGGCATCGATAGCCTGTGAGAGGGTACTGATTGCCAAGGTCTTGGCTAGACCGGGGACTCCTTCGAGAAGGATATGTCCGTTGGCGAGCAAACCGATCAGAAGGTTCTCGACGAGCTGTTTCTGACCGACAATGACCTTGCCCATCTCAAGGGACAGCATGTCCACGAAGGCACTTTCCTGCTGGATCCTGTCGTTCAATTCTTTGATGTTAACGCTTTCCATGTTATGTCTTTTTTATATTTTTGCGTGTCAACAAAAGCCTCAACCATGCGCTACAAGATCATCCTATCCTATGACGGCTCCGGATTCTGCGGCTGGCAGATGCAAAGCGAAGCGAAAACCGTCCAAGAGTGTCTTCAGGTTGCCTTGTCAACTCTCTTGAAAGAAGAAATCGCCGTCACAGGGGCTGGCAGGACCGATTCGAAGGTTAATGCGATAGGTTATGTAGCACACTTCGATACCAAAGTCCAGGACCTTGACGCCGCGGGGTTTGGCTACAAAATAAATGCCATCCTGCCCCATGGAATCAAGGTTCATGACATCATTCCGGCTGACCAGGAATTCCATTCCAGATTCGACGCCAGGATGCGGGAATACAAGTATTTCATCCACAGAAAGAAAGACCCTTTCATGGAAAAATATTCCCTTCTGTACACTTTCCCAATCGATGTGGAAGCGATGAACAAGGCGGCTGTCCACCTTCTCGGCACCCATGATTTCAGTTGCTTTGAAAAAGTCGGGAGTGACAACAAGACATCCATCTGCACTGTCTCGATGGCATGCTGGGACTCATATTCACCAGACCATGTAAGGATGATGGGATATCCTGCCGAAGAGGGGGACTACCTTGTCTTCACCATCAGGGCGGACAGGTTCCTCAGGAACATGGTACGCGCAGTCGTAGGCTCCCTTCTGGAGGTGGGCAGAGGCCGTCATGACGAGGACTGGTTTGCCAGACTGACCGGCGGAGGATCCCGCGATGACGCAGGTGAATCCGTACCGGGACATGCTTTGTTCTTGACGAGGGTGGATTATTAGTTATTGTCGGTTTTTTTGATTAATTTTGCAAGTTGGTGGCGTGATATGTGCAGTTGGCATTACGCTACCAGTTTTGAAATCAATAAACGTACGTTATAATTATGTTGTTCCATGTTTTACAGGTAGGTCTGGACACCGCCGCCGTCGAGGTGGCCGAGAATATCGCCAAGGCCGCCGAGCCTGCATTGCAGGCTGCTCCACAGCAGGTTGAGCAGAGTTATTCATTGATCCAGATGGCCGCCAAGGGCGGTTGGCTCATGATAGTTCTCGCCATCCTGTCAGTCATAGCAATCTACATCTTCGGAAAGAAGTGGTGGATGATCCACAAGGCAAAGCAAGTCGACAAGAATTTCATGAGGGACATCCGCGACTACATCCACGAAGGGAAGGTCAAGAGCGCTCTCTCCCTCTGTGAGAAGTATGACTCTCCGGTCGCCCGTCTCGTCGAGAAGGGTATCGAGCGTATCGGAAGGCCGCTTACCGACATCCAGACCGCTGTAGAGAACATGGGAAATGTTGAGATCGCCAGGCTCGAGAGAGGCCTTCCTACCCTTGCTACCATAGCAGGAGGCGCCCCGATGATCGGATTCCTCGGCACCGTCCTTGGAATGGTCCAGGCTTTCTTCAACATGGCCAATGCAGGAAACAACATAGACATCACCCTGCTGTCGAGCGGTATCTACACCGCCATGATTACCACGGTAGGAGGTCTTATCGTCGGTATCCTCGCCTACTTTGGCTACAACTACCTTACCGCACAGATCTCCAACCTGATGTTCAAGATGGAGACTGCAACAATCGACTTCATGGATCTTCTGCACGAACCTGCAGACAACGAAGAGGAGAAATAGTAAATGGCATTCAAGAGAACCACAAAGGTCAATTCGGAGATGTCCATGTCGTCCATGACGGACCTGGTGTTCCTGCTGCTGATCTTCTTCCTGGTCACCTCGACGCTGGTCAATC
>CAMHFA010000234.1 GCA_946184255.1 uncultured Bacteroidales bacterium | reverse complement strand
AAGGAGAAGTCCTGTTCCTGTCTGTGTTGTCCACGAAGATTTCCGGAATCTCGACCAGTCCGAGGTTCTTTCCCTTCTTTCCGGCAATCTCGATAGGAGTGTCGGAAGGGACTTCCAGAAGCTTGCGAAGGACTCCTGTCATCGTCCTTCCCAGGAAGGCGGAGATGATTGCCGGCGGAGCCTCGTTGCCTCCGAGACGATGGGCGTTGGTGGCCGAGGCTATCGAAGCCTTGAGAAGGCCGTTGTGCCTCTGAACGGCTGCCAGGACGTTCACGAAGAAGGTAATGAACTGCAGATTCCCCATCGCATCCTTTCCAGGAGCAAGAAGCATTGTGCCCTTGTCGGTACCCAGCGACCAGTTGTTGTGCTTTCCGGAACCATTAACCCCGTCGAAAGGCTTCTCGTGGAGAAGTACCACGAAGCCGTGCTTCCTGGCAATCTGGTTCATGAGATTCATAAGAAGCTGGTTCTGGTCGTTGGCAAGATTTGTTTCACCGTAGATCGGAGCAAGTTCGAACTGATTTGGAGCCACCTCGTTATGGCGGGTCTTGATCGGAATGCCGAGACGGTGGCCGCTGGTCTCAAGGTCACGCATGAAAGCCGCCACCCTGGAAGGAATCGCACCGAAATAATGGTCGTCAAGCTGCTGGTTCTTGGAAGAGGCATGGCCCATCAGGGTCCTGCCGGTGATCATTAGGTCGGGCCTTGCAGCATAGAGCGACTCATCCACGAGAAAATATTCCTGCTCCCAGCCAAGGTAGGAAAACACTTTCTCAACCTTAGGGTCAAAGAGGCGGCAGATAGGCACGGCCGCATCAGAAACTGCTTTCAATGCTTTCTTGAGAGGAGTCTTGTAGTCAAGGGCTTCTCCCGTATAGGAGATGAAAACGGTCGGTATACAGAGGGTGTCGTCCATTATGAAGACAGGAGAAGTAGGATCCCAAGCAGTATAGCCCCTGGCCTCGAAGGTGGCCCTGATGCCTCCGTTGGGGAACGAAGAAGCGTCCGGTTCCTGCTGAGCCAGTGAACTGCCGTCGAATTTCTCTATGACTCCACCCTTGCCGTCATATTCAATGAGGGAATCATGTTTCTCCGCAGTACCTTCGGTAAGAGGCTGGAACCAGTGGGTCACATGGGTGACGTGATGCTCCAACGCCCATTCCTTCATGCCTTCCGCGACCCCGTCAGCGGTCTTCCTATCCAATGGATGCCCCTTGTCGATGCATTCAAGAAGGGCCGAAAGAGTGTCAGCATCAAGATACTTGCGCATCTTGCGGCGGTCAAAGACGAGTTCTCCAAAATAGTCGGACGGTTTGCCTTCTACTTTCTCGGAAGGAATTGCCTTTTTCTCAAAGGATTCCTTTACCAAATCAAATCTGTCACTGCTCATAACTACCTGTATTTTCGTTCGTTTCAATATTCAATGATTCCGGTTCCCCTTCCACCTGCACAAGGCAGTACGGACCGACGAACCAATGGTTCCTGGTCTTTGCGAATTCGCCCAGGGCAGCATCACGGTCGAGGCGTTTGCTCTGGGTCACGAGCACCAACGGCCCGTCAGAAGTCTTGCGGTCCTTAATCTCCGCCTCATAAAATGCGCTGAAATCCCTCTGGTAATCTGCCACATCCCGTCCCAGATAGACTTTCATCGGATAAGGTCTCCGAAGGTACAGTGTTGCTACCTTCTCATCCGGGGATATGGTCTTGCACAGATTGCCATACCCAATCCAGTCATTGGCCTGGGGCAGGACCGAAGATGCTGCGTAAGCGGCAAGCAGCATGGATGCCCCCATGAATATGAGTGAAAGGTTGGGACGTTTCTTCCAGAGATAATACAACGCAAGTGCAAATCCCTGGAACAGAAGGAACAATGCGAACTTCACCATGCCAGAACGAGCGAAGGAATATGGTTCCAGAAGTTCCTTCAGCCTGGCATTGCCATCTCCGAAGAACAGGATTCCAAGGGCAGCGAGGGCAAGGATGGCCAGAAGTGCCGAAGGCACGGCAAGCGACCAGGTCATCCACTTCTTCCAACCGGTTCTCTTGAGCACTTCCACGAACAGAAGCACCATGAAGGGCATTATCGGGGAAAGGTAGATGGCCAGCTTTCCACTGAAGAGGGAAAGCATCACAAAGGTGGACAGTATCGTTACCAGGAAGAATACCTCCTTGTCACCCCTGATATCTTTCCTTATATCTTTCAAAGATACCACAACCGCACCCACCAAAAGGAACATATAGGGTGCGACGATATACCAGATTGCGGCGAAATAGTACCAGAATGGAGCCTTGTGATGGAAGGAATTGACGGCCCTTCCCATAGTCTGATGGAACAGGAGGTTGTTGAGATAATCCTTCCCACCGTCCAGATAGACTCCGGTGAACCAAATCGCGCAAAGCCCGGCAATAATCCCCCAGGTCTTCCAGCCCAGGTACTTTCCGATGTCACGGCCTTTCTTCTTAACAAGGAGGAAGGAGATGATCGCGAGCGGCGGCATTAGGATCCCGACAGGCCCCTTTGTGAAGAGGGCCAGGAATATCCATATGGGCAGGAGGATTTCATGTTTCTTATTCCCATCCCCTTCGACAGGCTCGGGGACCGAATAGTCGTATAACTGCCAGAAGGAGTAGAGCGCAAGTACGATGAACATGGTCATCATCATGTCCATCCTCAGGAATACCGAGGCTCCCAGGAAGAGGGCGCATGTCATCATCATGAATGCGACTCCCACCCTGTCGGCCGGTTTTACAAGTCCGGCCCACTTGTCCATGACCGCTATTATCACGAATGCCGGAATTAGCGAGAACAATGACAGGAGAAGCATCGAGTGTTTCCCAAGAAGGAGCCTGGAGAGCATAACAAGCCACAGGTAGAGCGGCGGC
>CAMHFA010000233.1 GCA_946184255.1 uncultured Bacteroidales bacterium | reverse complement strand
AGGTTGCCATGACCGATCTCACGACGTCCGACGCTGCGCTGAGGCTTTGCTTCGCCAGTGGCGAAAGGAGGGAAATTATAATGGAGAATGAACTGCTGGTCGCCCTGGATGAGCACCTCGTCCATTTCCTTCATATCGAGTTTGGTACCGAGGGTTACCGAGGCCAGGGCCTGGGTTTCTCCACGGGTGAAGATTGCTGAACCGTGGGCGCAGGGCAGATAGTCCACCTCGCACCAGATAGGACGAACCTCCGTGGTCTGGCGACCGTCAACGCGAAGGCCCTCGTCAAGGACCAGGTTGCGGAGGGCTTCCCTCTGCTCGTGACCGAAATAACGGTCAATCATCATCTTCTTCTCCTCGAGTTCTTCCTCTGAAAGTCCGAGAGCCTCGATGCATTCTGCCTTGATGGTCTCGAAACCGTCTTCACGCTCGTGCTTGGGCTTGGCTGACTTGGCCAGGGCATAGCACTTGTCGTAAGCGAATTCATGAACCTTGTTCCTGATCTCCTCGTCTTCCTCATCATGAGGATAGTCGCGCTTGTTAACGTCAGTTCCAAGCTCGGCCATGAGTTCCTTCTGGACACGGCAGTGCCTCTTGATCTCCTCGTGGGCGAACTTGATAGCCTCGAGCATTACATCCTCAGGGACCTCCTTCATCTCTCCTTCGACCATCATGATGTTCTCCTCGGTGGCGGCGACCATCAGTTCGAGGTCGGCATTCTCCATCTCGGTGAAGGTAGGATTGATAACGAACTGTCCATCGATACGGCATACCCTGACCTCAGAGACAGGACCTCCGAAAGGAAGGTCTGAAGTGGCAAGGGCGCATGAGGCGGCAAGACCTGCAAGGGCATCAGGCTGGATGTCCTTTTCTGCAGATATAAGGTTGACGTTCACGAAAACTTCCAGATGGAAATCATCCGGCCAAAGGGGACGGATGGGGCGGTCCACCAGGCGGGAGACGAGCACCTCGTAATCTGAGGGACGGCTCTCACGCTTTAGGAAACCTCCGGGAAAACGTCCGGCGGCATAGTATTTTTCCCTGTAATCAACGGTGAGGGGCATGAAATCGGTCCCCTCCTTCACTTCCTTTGCGCAGGTGACTGTGGCGAGGAGCATCGTGCCTCCCATCTTGACCACTGCGGAACCGGCCGCCTGCTTGGCGAGTTTGCCGGTCTCGATTTCGATTATCCGGCCGTCGGATAATTCGATCTTCTTTGTAACAACGTTCATTTGACTGCTTTTACCGCTTGTTCTATAAAAAAAGAAAGGGTTGGCCGCACCTGGTGCGCGCCAATCCCTTTTTCTGTTCCTATCGTATGCTTATCGACGGAGACCAAGCTCCTTGATGATGCTTCTGTATCTTTCGATGTCCGTCTTCTGGAGGTAATCCAGCATCTGACGTCTCTTACCTACGAGGCGGAGAAGGGAACGGCGTGTTACAACGTCCTTCTTGTTCTTCTTCACGTGCTCCGTGAGGTGATTGATACGGTAGGAAAATAAAGCAACTTGACTCTCAGGTGAGCCGGTGTCTGTATTAGACTTCCCGTACTTTGCGAAAATCTCTTGCTTCTTGTCGGCTTCTAAATACTCTGCCATTTCGCAAAAAAATAATAAAAAATAAACTGCAAGCTTTCCGCACCGCGCGAAAAGCCTGCAAATTTAAACATAATTTTAAGAGTATCAAAAAATTCTAAACTTTCTTAACTCTTTTTCTTTCTTTCGATGGTCCGGACAGACACTTTCCAGCAAAGCGTGGAAGTCGGGGCTATGGTCAGGGTGGCGAAGGTGGCAGAGTTCATGGAGAAGCACATAGTCCCGGAGTTCTTCAGGCAACCTTACCAGATTAAGATTCAGGTTGATATTCCCCTTTCTGGAGCAACTGCCCCAGTTTGAGACATTGTGTTTGATCCGCACCTGGTTATATTTGAATGAATATCTTTCAGCCAATTCAGCAAGGCGTGGGGGAAGTATCCGTTTGGCATCTGAACGCATTGCCTCAATCTCCTCAGGGCCAGGTTGGGTTTCTTCCCTGAAACGAGCCCTCTGCTTTTCCTGCATTTCGAGTACCCAGTCCCTCTTTGAAAAGAAGAACTCCAGACCGATCCGAAAAGGGTACAGCAAAGGCATCGTCACAGTAACCCCACGTCTGGGACTTACCCGAAGGGTAATCCTCCTGGAACGACGGTTTTTACGCAACAGCACAGGACCCACCTGCGTATCTATGTATGTTTTCTCCCTCAAGGCTTAAATTGTTTAACAAAAATAGTTAAATTTGTATGAATAGCGACCAACCGGAAACAAGATCTCAATAACACAAAACAATACTGAAATGAAAACTAGAAGATGTCTTTTCATGAGCACGGCTCTTGCTGTCGCTGCATTTTTCGCGACTGCATGCGGCACCTCACCAGTTACTGAGGTGGGGAGCAAGATTCCTGCCCTGGATGATTCTGCATGGGATAGCTCCATGTGGATCTCAGTTGTCAATGCTCCCGTCATCACGAAAGAAGACCGCGAGGAGAACGACCATGCGGCAAGGGGAGCAAACTGGTTCATGTCAACAGTAAAGAACGAGAAGCAGGTCACTTCCGCAAAATGGATGGCCACCGGACTCGGCGTCTTCGAGTTGTTCATCAATGGGAAGCCCGTAGGCAAGGAAGTCCTGAAACCAGGTTTCACACACTACGCTAAGACAAAACGTTCATTCACCTATGACATTACCGAAGCATTCAAGACCAAATCGGGAGCCGAGAATATCCTTTCGGCACAGGTTACCCCCGGATGGTGGGCCGACAAGATCGTAACCCCCGGAGGAGTTGACGGAATGATCGGCAAGAAGTGCGCCTTCCGCGGCGTCGTGGAACTGACGTACGCCGACGGCGGCACC
>CAMHFA010000232.1 GCA_946184255.1 uncultured Bacteroidales bacterium | reverse complement strand
CTCAATTACAACCCTTCCACCGGGACGGTTGTGTACACCAAGGGGGAGACAAGCTGGTGGACCAACCATGTGTACATAAAGAGTCCGGACAGGGTTCTGGGCTTCGATCCCGAATGGAGGCTCTACAAGGTCAGGGTGCTGCCTGAACTCAAATTCACTCCGGTTCCGGATCCGGCCATCCGTTGCGAAGGCACCAACCTCCGTATATTCGATGACAACATCTGGCAATATGACTCAGAGAAGATTCCTGAGAAATGGTTGCCGCTCGGGATCGACCCCCGAGATTCGGTCCGCAGCATCGGTTTTGCCAAACTGGTATCTGACTACAGGCCGGACATTGTGACCCTTCAGGAGTATTCTTCTCATATGGACGCCCGCCTGGCTCCGAAACTCAGAGCCCTAGGATTCACCAACGCTTGCGAGGAGGATGGCTCATGGAATTTTACTCCCGTCTTCTACGACAGCACTGTGGTAGAACTTCTAAAGGTCAGGTACAACCTCTATACTCCTAAGACCTACAGCAACGCCAACACCAAGTCTTTCACGTCTGCGGTTTTCAGCCATAGGGAGACAGGCAAAACATTCGCAATCCTGAACACCCATCTTTGGTGGAGGCCTGATGAGCAGCAGCCTGGCAGTGAAATGGCGCGTGCTTCACAGATCCGACTGATGATGGCAGAATCGGAGGCAATCAAAGCCGAATACGGCTGCACAGTCTTCCTTATGGGAGACATGAACTGCGAAGAGGGGACCATACCGATAAAGCAGCTGACCGACGGTGGCTATATCCCATGTTACAAAGTGGCCAAGGTGTTCGGTGACAACAATAATGGTCACCATCGCTGCGACGCCAGCGGCTATTCGGCCGAGAGCAACCGCAAGGGCCCTGACCGAGCCACCGGTGCCCTCGACCATTTCTTCATCCACAATGCTCCGCAAGGTACTGAAGTCCTCAAGTATTTCTGCATACTGGATGATTACACCCTTCCACTTACCGACCACTATCCGAATTACGTTGACATCAAACTCTAGCTTACAGTGAGATTACTTGGATTATTGTTGGCGCTGGCCCTTCCTTTTACAGTTTCTGCTTCAGGTCCACAAAAGCCTACGGGTCTCATGACCGATCTGGTCGAACACACGGAGACTGTCTGGTCCGGAGGTTATTCCACCGATCTCTCCCTGAAGGATGTCCCTAGGGCGAAGGGAGATTTCCAGACTGTGGAGATACGTTCCTTCCGGCCGTCTTTCTCATGGATAGTTCCCGGAGGCATGGGAACCCGCCAGGTTTCCTGGCAGGTAATCCTGTCTTCTTCTGAAGAAAAGGCAGGCTCCCTTGAGGGTGACCTCTGGGACAGCGGATGGGTGCATGATAACCGTTCTGTCGGAGTGAAATATGCTGGAAGTCCTTTGGAACCATCGAAGGTTTACTATTGGAGGGTCCGGGTTAGTACTGATCCTTCCGGGGAAAGCGAGTGGTCAGGAATTAAGGCTTTCCGTACAGCAGCGGAACTATCTGAATATGCGACACCATCATACCCCCTTGTAAAGGAGAGCCAGAGACCATCGGCTCTGAATAGAGCAGGGGATGCATGGGTGGCCGACTTCGGCAAGGATGCATTCGCCCAGTTAAAGGTGACACTATATTCAGAAACCGCGGGGGACACAGTCAGGGTGCATTTAGGTGAGCGTATTGAAGGAGGAAAGGTGCTTCGGAACCCGACAACCAGCGCCCGTTACCAGATGCACTCCATTGCCCTTCGTAGAGGCACCCACACTTACAGGATAGTTATCCCTCCCGATAAGAGGAACACCGGTCCGGCGGCAGTGAAGATGCCTGAATATATCGGCGAAGTGCTGCCTTTCCGTTACTGTGAGATTGAAGGCTTCAAGGGCACACTTCATCAGAATGACCTGGAAAGGGAAATGGTGAGCTATCCCTTTGACATGGATGCTGCATCATTCTCCAGCAACGACCCTATCCTGAACCAGGTTTGGGACATCTGCCGTTATTCTGTTAAGGCGACTTCCTTCACCGGCCTGTTTGTGGACGGCGACAGGGAGCGTATCCCTTACGAGGCGGACGCCCTTATCAGCCAGCTCTGCCATTACGCAGCCGACAGGGAGTTCACCCTTTCCCGCAGGACGATTGAATATCTCCTCGATTATCCAACCTGGCCTACTGAATGGATCCTCCAGGCAGTGCTGATGGCCTGGAACGATTATCTCTACACGGGGGATGTCCGTCTTCTGGAAAGCCGTTACGACATCCTGAGGGCACATTGCATGGAATCCCTTATTCAGAGTAACGGTTTGATGAGCACCACTTTGAATCCTCAAGAGAAGCCTTTCCTCGATTCAATCCGCAGGAATGAGAAGATCCGCGACATTGTGGACTGGCCCCATTCCGGCTCCCTCGGACTTGCTCCCGGCTATGGCGGTGAGGATGACGGGTTTGTCTATTCCGACTACAATGCTGTGGTCAATGCTTATGCCTACCGGGCACTATCCCTGATGGGAGAGATAGCTTCTGTCCTTGATAAGGATTCCGATGCCTTAGAGTTGCTCGGCAAGGCTGATGTCCTAAAGAAAGCCTTCTGGAAAACCTTCTATGACAAGAAAAAGGGATATTATGTAGATATTCCTTCGACAGGCTCAGGGACTGTGGATAGGCATGCTTCCCTCCATTCCAACATGTTCGCCCTCCTTTTTGGACTGGTTCCTGAAAAGAATTCCAAGAAGGTGGCGGATTTCATAGTTTCCAGGGGTATGGCTTGCAGCGTTTATGGTTCGCAGTTCCTTCTCGAGGCCTTGTATCAGTCCGGAAGGGGAGAGGATGCTCTTCGACTGATGACTGACCAGTCGCTTCGCAGCTGGTACAATATGATCCGTGTCGGCTCC
>CAMHFA010000231.1 GCA_946184255.1 uncultured Bacteroidales bacterium | reverse complement strand
TAGGCAGGCATCTTCGGGAGCATCTTTTCCATGGCGGCTTCGGAGTTGGAATCCATCATGGAGGAATAACCCTCACGGAAGGTCTCCATCATAGTCTCAATTGAATCGGGGTTGATTAGAATGAGGTTGACCAGGGAGTAACCGGCCACCAGTATGGCGGAGAACAAGGCCAGCTTCAGTCCATAGCGTTTAAGGGCAAAATAGTCAACCCCACTATAATTCTGATGGAATCTCTTAAGAAGTTCCCTGAAAGTGAAAGCACAGAGAATCAGCTTCGCAGCCCATGCGAAGAAATTAAGGATCCCTCCGGCAACGCCGGGAGCCTTGGAACTGAGGGAACCCAGGAACTCGAGCGCGATGGTCACTACGGCCATAAGGAGGCCTGCGATGGCAGCGCTGTTCCATGAAGCACTTGATGTGTACTCTTTTTGCATTGTCGTTCAACTAGCTATGAATATGCAAAAATAGCAAAATTATTCTTATCTTTGTAGGCTATATAATAATATGGATTATGATCAACATCACATTTCCTGACGGCAGCGTCAGAGCTTTCGAGAAAGGCGTAACAGGTTATGAGATTGCCAAGGGCATCAGCCCCAGGCTTGCAGAAGAAGTACTTGCCATTGCGGTCAAGCCCGCCACGGACACCACGATCGGCAAAGGACAGACTTTTGACCTGAACCGTCCTATCGAGGAAGACTGCTCGATAGTCCTTCTGAAATGGGAAGATGACGAGGCCAAGAGGGTTTTCTGGCATTCGTCCTCCCATCTTATGGCTGAGGCTCTTGAGGATCTCTATCCCGGGATAAAGTTCGGAATCGGACCGGCAATCGAGAACGGCTTCTATTACGATGTGGATCTCGCCGGAATGCAGCTGACGGATGCTGACTTCCCCAAGATTGAAAAGAGGATGCTTGAACTTGCTCGCGAGAAGCAGGACTTCACCCGGATCGACGTGTCCAAGGCTGAGGCTCTCAAGCATTTCGAGGAGAAAGGCGACCAGTACAAGTGCGAGCTTATCAGCGAACTCGAGGACGGCACCATCACTTATTATACCAACGGCCATTTCACCGACCTGTGCAGGGGACCCCATCTCCGCAACACCGAGGTCATCAAGGCCGTCAAGCTGACCGCCCTGGCAGGAGCCTACTGGCGTGGAGATGAGACACGCGGCCAGCTCACCAGGGTTTACGGCATCACCTTCCCCAAGAAGTCCATGCTCGATGAATATCTCGTCGTCCTGGAAGAGGCGAAGAAGAGGGATCACCGCAAACTTGGAAAGGAGATGGAACTCTTTACCTTCTCATCCCGCGTTGGAATGGGCCTTCCTCTTTGGCTCCCAAGGGGTTCCGTAATGAGGTACGAGCTTGAGAAGTTCCTTCGCAAGAAGCAGAATGAGTACGGCTATCTTCCTGTGGTCACTCCTCACATCGGCAGCAAGGACCTTTACGTCACTTCCGGCCATTATGCCAAGTACGGCAAGGATTCCTTCCAGCCTATCCACACTCCTCAGGAGGGCGAGGAATACATGCTGAAGCCGATGAACTGCCCCCATCACTGCGAGATATTCCGTTCATCCCCCAGGTCCTATAGGGACCTTCCCCTGAGGATGGCAGAGTTCGGTACGGTTTACCGTTACGAGCAGAGCGGCGAGCTCCACGGCCTTACAAGGGTACGTTCCTTTACCCAGGATGACGCCCACATGTTCGTGACCCCTGACCAGCTCAAGGGAGAGTTCGAGAAAGTCATAGAACTGATCCTCTATGTCTTCAAGATATTCAAATTCGACAAGTACACCGCCCAGGTTTCCCTTAGGGATCCCAACAACAAGGCCAAGTACATCGGAAGCGACGAGAATTGGGAGAAAGCTGAGAATGCTATCATCGAGGCTGCATCTGAAATGGGTCTCAAGACAGTCGTTGAGTATGGCGAGGCCGCTTTCTACGGGCCCAAACTTGACTTCATGGTTAAGGATGCTATCGGCAGGAAGTGGCAGCTCGGCACCATCCAGGTGGATTACAATCTTCCAGAGAGGTTCCAGCTTGAGTATACCGCCGCCGACGGCAGCAAGCAGCGCCCCGTCATGATCCACAGGGCCCCCTTCGGGTCCATCGAGAGATTCACCGCAGTGCTGCTCGAGCACACCGGCGGACACCTGCCTCTCTGGCTCAGTCCGGATCAGGTTAAAGTCCTGCCTATCAGTGAGAAATATTCAGAATTTGCAAAAAAAGTTTGCAGTTTGCTGAATAATTCCGATATTCGCGCTTCCATAGATGACAGAAACGAAACTCTCGGAAAGAGAATCCGTGAAATTTCGTTGCTGAGAGTTCCTGTGCTGGCAATTGTCGGTGAGAAGGAAGTGGCTGATGGAACGGTTTCTGTCAGAAGGGAAGGTGCCGATGCCGGTACTATGAGAGTTGAAGATTTTATTGCATGGCTCAAGGCTGAAATGGCCAAGGAGCTGGCATAATTGTGGATTATTAACAGGAGATTTAGAAAAAAGAAGAATGCCTTACAAGAAACGTTACGGAGGTTCAAAACCCGCTTTCAAGCCTGCCGGAGCAAAGCCCGCTCCGGGGGTTCGTGGCCAACGCTCATTTGTCCGTCAGAAAGCGGATGATGAATTGAACATCAATGAGGAGATTATCGCTCCTCAGGTGCGTCTTGTCGGCGACAATATCGCCGAGCCTGGCATTTATCCTATCTCCAAGGCTCTGATGATGGCCGACGAGATGGAACTCGACCTTGTTGAGATCAGCGCAAAGGCTGATCCGCCTGTCTGCAAGATCCTCGACTACCAGAAGTACCTCTATCAGCAGAGGAAGAAAGCCAAGGAGATGAAGCAGAACGCGTCCAAGGTTACCATCAAGGAGATCCGCTTCGGTCCCAACACCGATGAGCATGACTTCCAGTTCAAGCTCAA
>CAMHFA010000230.1 GCA_946184255.1 uncultured Bacteroidales bacterium | reverse complement strand
AGGTTGTTCACTGCCTGGAAGCCGTTGAACAGGTCGAAACCGGCACTGACACTGTAGCTGTTGTGGAATGATGTCTGGGTGAAATAGGTGTTTGTCTCAGGGTCGATGGAACGTCCGAAATTGTAGTAGGCGTATGTGCTGCTGCTGATGTTCGGAGTGAAAGCCTGAAGGATCGCATCCCTGCGGGCTATCTTCGCATCTCCCGTCGCGGCCTGCTGGATACGGAGTTTGGTCGAGTTGGATATCGCATACTCCATGCAGTCCTTAAGAGTCATGATCCTTGAAGGTTCCTTGGCTTGCAGGTTTCCTGCAAGCCAAGAAGCCATCACACAACACACACACACTAAAGCTATGAAGGTTTTCTTTGACATATTTTTTCCGTTTTACACCGATATAGTAAGCACCGAGTGTGCCAAACCGGCTAATAGGTTGATTAATAATATGTTAAGAATTTACCAACAGGTGTAAAGTTGTAAAGGACTTTACACTTTTCTGTAAAGACTTTACACTTTTTCAATCGATGAAGAACGTTGGTAAATGCCGTAAGAATATCCGGCAGTTATCTGAATATCAGTTCGAAGACAGTCGAAGTTTCGTTGCTGCAAATAAGCTCGATGGTACCGTTGTGGTTTCGCATTATCTGGCGGGAAATTGACAGTCCGATTCCGCTTCCTTCCTTCTTTGTGGTGTAGAATGGAATGAATATCTGTTCCTGGCTTGAGGAAGGGATAGGCTCTCCGTCGTTGATCACCCGGATGATTACCTCGTCTTCCATACCCATCTTCCCTGTGATCTCGATTTTTTTAGCTCCTGCCTGGAGGGCGTTCTTGATGAGATTGATTAGTATCTGGGAGATCTGGCTTTCGTCGGCATAGATCATCAGGTCGCTGTCTTTAGGAATATACCGGCAGACCGCCCCGGAGGATGCGATGAACTCGCTGTTGAGGGCAATCACCTTGTCCATCAGTTCCTGGATGTCTATGGCTTTCTTGAGAGGCTTGGCGACTCCGCTGAGTTGCCTGTAGGTCTGAACGAATTTGATGAGATTCTTCGAGGAGTCGGAGATGGTCTCCAGCCCGGCCTTCAGGTCCAGCTCGCTGTGCCCCTGGTCATCGACAGAATCTGCCAGGGCATCTGAAAGCGAGGCGATAGGGGAGACCGTGTTCATTATCTCATGGGTCAGCACCCGGATAAGTTTTGTCCATGAATCCTGTTCGTGAGCCTGTCTCTGCCTCTCGAAGATAGAGCGGATACGGTTGAGGGTGCGGTTAAACCGGTTGCTGTCCTTGAACCTGAAGTTCAGTTCTCCGTCCTCAAGGGCATCCATCATGTAAGCTACCTTACGGATAGCTTTCCTCCTGGTTATGATCGTGGCCACGATGGCCGAGATGACAACGGCAAGGAAACAGGCGCCGGCCACCCACCATGAGGAAACTGTCATAAGCCGTATTTCTTCAGTTTTGCGTAGAAGGTAGGTCGGCTGACGCCGAGCATCTTGGCCGCAGCCGAGATGTTGCCGGCGCAACGCTGCATTGCCTCCTTGACAAGGGTTTCCTCGTCACGTCCGTCTTTAAAGCCGTGCTCCGAACGGGTTGTCTGGGAGTCTATCGATATGTCCTTGGCTGTAAGGATGCTCCCATCCGATAGGATGACTGCCTTTTCCATGCAGTTCTGAAGCTCCCTGATATTCCCACTCCAACGGTGGGATTCGAGGATCGCCCTGGCTCCGTCGTCAAGTCCTGAAATATTCCGGTGGTACTTAACGGCAAATTCGGAAATGAACCTTTCAGCCAGGGGAACTATGTCTCCCTTGCGCTCACGGAGAGGCGGAAGGGTGATGTGTACGGTATTGATCCTGTAATATAGGTCTTCCCTGAACCTTCCTTCGCGGACCAGTTCTTCGAGGTTCATGTTGGTTGCACAGATCAGTCTTATGTCAACGGGTCTGGCCTGAGTACCTCCCACGGGGACAATGCTCCTGTTCTGGATTGCCCGAAGCAGCTTTGCCTGAAGGTGTGGAGGGATATTCCCGATTTCGTCAAGGAACAGAGTGCCACCGTCAGCCTGCTCGAACTTGCCGACATGGTCTGTGTGGGCATCGGTAAATGCACCCTTGACATGGCCGAACAGTTCGCTTTCAAACAATGTTTCGGTTATTGCTCCGGCGTCAACCGCCACAAGGGGCTTCCCGCTCCTGGCGCTGTGTGCATGTATCTCCTTAGCTAGAACATCCTTTCCGGTACCGTTCTCTCCGGTGATCAGGACTGTGGCGTCGGTAGGGGCAATCTTGCCTACAGTCTTCTTAATGGCTGCCATAGCCGGTGAGGCCCCCCAGAACATCGAGCCCTCCCCGTTTCCGGTCCCTGAGCCTGTCGAAGGGGTCGAAGGGCCAGGTTGCTGGCCCTGCCTTACCACCTTTCTGGCCTTATCTCGGGCTGCTTTAAGGGTTTCAATCAGTTTGTCATTCTCCCATGGTTTCACGATGAAATCGAACGCACCGCGCTTCATTCCTTCCACTGCAAGCTGGATGTCGGCGTAGGCAGTGAACAGCACCACTTCGATTTCGGGTGCCATCTTCTTGATCTCGCTGACCCAGAAGAGGCCTTCGTTACCTGTGTTGATTGAAGTGTTGAAGTTCATGTCCAGAAGGATGACATCCGGATGGAACGATTCGATAGAGGAAACGATGGTGGCCGGAGAAGGGATGGTCTCCACCTCTGCGAAATGTATGGGGAGGAGGATCTTCAGTGCCTTTCTGATGCCGACATTGTCGTCGACGACGAGTATCTTTCCGATCTTGTTAGCCATGGCAGAGGCAAATATAGTGATTATTGGAATTGGAAATAAAATTAAAATGCTATTTTTGTAAATAGGGAAGAAATCACTAAAACGTGTTAATATGATACGGAGATTGATAAAAGGC
>CAMHFA010000229.1 GCA_946184255.1 uncultured Bacteroidales bacterium | reverse complement strand
AGATTGGGAAGAAGATGAAAGAAGTGGACATCAACAACCTTGAATATATTGTCTATGAGAGGGATGATGAGGTCTCGACACTGGTGCATGCCTACAACCTGATGGTGCATGACCTCTACAATTCGACCAAGCAGCTGACTCAGGCTGAAAGGGACAAGGCCTGGGCAACGATGGCACGCCAGGTCGCCCACGAAATCAAGAATCCGCTGACCCCTATAAAGCTCCAGATCCAGAGACTGATCAGGATGAAGAGCAACGGCAATCCAGCCTGGGCTGAACGCTTTGACGAGGTTTCCGAAGAAGTCCTCAAGCAGATAGATCTACTTGCTGACACCGCCAATGAATTCTCCACTTTCGCCAGACTCTACACCGAGGAGCCCGTTGAGATAGATCTGGACAAACTGCTGAAGGAGGAAATCGACCTGTTCGACAGCCGGGAGAACATCAACTTTTCATATATGGGCCTTGACGGTGCCAAGGTCA
This sequence comes from uncultured Bacteroidales bacterium, assembly GCA_946184255.1. GTDB lineage: Bacteria > Bacteroidota > Bacteroidia > Bacteroidales > UBA932 > Cryptobacteroides. Next base: position 2,448 of record CAMHFA010000229.1, on the reverse strand, counting down.
CCGGGCCCAAGCCTCAGCTGACCCGAGTCTTTGTCAACCTTATCGGAAACTCTGTCCAGGCCATAGAAAATGCCCAGAATGAAATCCGTGAGAAAGGAGAAGATCCTTTCATGGGACAGATACTGGTGTCCCTGAGGCTGTCCAACAAGGAGGGCTTCTACGACATCGTGTTCGAAGACAACGGTCCCGGAGTGAGCGACGAGAACCGTTCGAAGCTCTTCACTCCCAACTTTACTACAAAAAGTAACGGCACAGGACTTGGTCTGTCCATATGCCGTAACATAATCGAAAAGTGCAACGGAGAGATTCTCTACTCCAAGTCATTCTCACTGAAGGGAGCCTGTTTCACCGTAAGGTTCCCAAGAGACAAGAAAGCCTAGAGTTTGGTGACAAACTCTTCCATACTCTTCCTAAGCGAATGCCTTTCTGAAGGTACTGCATCAGCAGCCGGATGTCCGACTGCAAAAAGTGCCGTGATTTCGTAGCCCTGCGTTTCAGGAAATGCTTCAGCCAACTTTACCGGATCGAAACTGCCCACCCAGGTACATCCCAACTCAAGGTCGGCAGCGGCCAGAATGATGTGGGTTCCTACAATGGCAGCATCGGTCTCGGCCCCGTTTTTCCCGTCATAGCCCCGTACCCAGGCCTCATCTCTCTTGCATCCTACCATAAAGGCGGCAGGAGCGTCGAATAATGTGTGAATAGGACGGATGCGCTTCATCGCCTCCTCACTGTCCAGGGCCCAGATATGTACAGGTTGCTTGTTGCAGGCGGTCGGTGCCAGCCGGGCAGACTCAAGAATCTTGTCAATCTTGGATGACGAGACCGGACGCTTGTTGAATTTCCTGCAAGAAAACCTTTTCCCGGCGAGTTCCAGGAAGGCAGAATGGGATAAATCTTTTTTCATTTTCAAGTAGAAAGAGCCCGGTGATGCACCGGGCTCTGTTCAAAAGAGAGAATATCTAACCTTTTAGTCAACCCAACCGGGGTTCTGGGTAAGATTCGGGTTCATTTCACGTTCCCTTTGAGGGATTGGCCAGACGGCGCTGTGAGTACCCATGGAGAGGTTGGAATAGTAGATCTGTCCCCAGATCTCCATCAGACCGTTGGAACCGATCTGAGCGGCATCTGCTGCATACTGAGTGTAGTTGTAGAACTTGAGCTGGTGCCAAGTTCCCCAACGGAGCTCGTTGAAGTACATGGAATCCTCACCGCCAAGTTCGACATAGAACTCATTGCGGATCTTATCCCTCATACCAGCCTGAGTGGAAACGTCAGTTCCCTTATAACCAGGATCGCTGAGTTTGATGTGACCGGCACGAGCACGTACCATATCGACAAACTGCATAGCTTCGTTGGTACGTCCAAGTTCGTTCAGGCACTCAGCACGACGGAGAAGGATTTCTGCGTAACGTACGAGGCTGATGTCCTCTGAATAGACCCAACGGGTGGTGCACTCGTCACCTTCGGCGACATACTTTCTCCAAAGGTAATAGAATGCCCAGGGTGCATCAGTACGGATGTCATAAGGAGCCTTTGTATCGAGGATGTACGGCCAGCGGAGGGTCCACCAGTGGTTACCTACACCGGATGCATTGCCATAGTACTCTGCGTAAGGAGTTATGATAGACATTTCCAGACGAGGGTCACGGTTCTCGTAAGCCTTGCGGATACGAGCCTCGTTGCCCTTGTCGAGATAGAACTTTGTCATGGCATCGCCACCGTCTGCGCAGTAGTCAACCATGTTCTGGTAACGGGCCTCGCTGAAGCCGGCGGCACCCTCACCATAGACACCGTTAGCACCGTCCTTCAGACCGTCACGAAGGAAGAAGACGATCCTCTGCTTGTGGTTGAGGTCTTTATAACCGGGGCAGTAGTCTTCCCAGTCGAACTTGGAACCGTCGGCATTCTCGAAACGCTCGACATGTCCAGGATTCGGCAGGTAGTTGTCCCAAGCGGATCCACCGGTGACACGGTTACCATAGTTGATGGAACGGGGATTGCCCTGACCGGTCATCTCGATGCAGTTTACCTTGAAGATGAACTCGTCGCAGTTCTCGTTCTCGGGACGGAGCATCTTGAAGTAGTCATCATTGCCGGGAGCGCCGTTGGACGGGCTGTAGAGCTTATAACCGAGGTTTCCGATTGCCTCGAAGTCGGCAAGGGCCTTGCTCCAGTCACCGATGTTCTGGTAGGCTATACCCCTGTAAGCATAAGCGGCTCCCTTGCTCACGCGGCCGTCAGTGGTCTTGGCGGGCAGGTTGGGCTCGTTGATGCAGGCGGTAAGGTCGGTGATGATCTGGTTCCAGACCTCTGCCTCAGTGCTGCGAGGGAGAGTAGCCTCATCTGTAGGAACGTTCTCAAGATAGAGGGGAACGCCTCTCCAGAGCATATTGAGATAGTAATAACCCCATGCGCGGAGGAAGGTGGCCTCTGCCTTGAGTTTTC
>CAMHFA010000228.1 GCA_946184255.1 uncultured Bacteroidales bacterium | reverse complement strand
AGGGCATTTATCCCTTGGCTCGTGGTAATCCCCCTTCTCGGCTGCCCAGCATTCACATGGGACGGCATCTACACGGGAGCCACAGCCACAAAAGAAATGCGAGACGCAAACATCGGTTGCGTCATCGCATTCTTCGTAGTTTGGTTAAGTGGGCTCCTGCTCTCCAGAGACTCCTCCCTGTCATTCAGGGTTCATCTTCTCTTCGCCGCCTACTATGCCCACCTCATCTTCAGATCGCTTTACCAGACGGCCAAGTACAAGGGAGCAATACTCAACCGTATCTGAACCTATTTCAGTGCTTTCTCAATTGTAGCGGCTATCGACCTCCAATGTGCCTGAGTGGCCGTGTCTGAGGACTTGGCCTTTGCAGCCTTCTTCTGGATGTCGGTAAGTGTACCGAGGATCAGTGCCCTGCCGTCAGTGGTTTCGGCACCCCTTCCTCCTATTGCATCTAGGGCAGCGCTGACAAAGCGGCGCTGGAGATAGCGGCGGTAGCTGTCGGTAGCACGGCCTTTATAAAGCTCCTCAAAAATCATCCCCGTTAGGTCGGAAAGGTATTCTTCCGGTTTATAGTTTGAGGAATCGTACTGAGCAAACTGCTCCAAACGGGAAAGTTTCTGGAGGTTAAGCAGATTTCCTGCACTTACGACATTGTCCACAAGGGTGTAGAGATAGCTGTCAGGACGGTCTGTAAGGTCGAAGATATAAGGGACCTCAACCAGCCAGGCAGGTTTCTTGAAGAGATTCTCATTGAGCCAGTCAAGGGCCTCCTTCTGTTGAGGTTTGGGTACGGCTGTATAAATAGCAGGTCCTGTCTGCTCAATACTCTTGTAGGTAACGAACCTGCCTCCGATGTTTGCAGAAACATGACCAAGATAACGGTTGTACTGTCCTGTCAGCTGAGTGTACATACGGCTGAGGTTCCTGTACTGGTCACCTTCTTCGGCATTCCATTCAGGAAGCTGTCCGATAATACGCTTTAGGTTCTGGATTCCATAGGTGCTGGCTTTCATCGAATTGTCACCAAGGTCCTCACGCTGGGCACGAGGATCGGAATCGCCACCCTCTCCACCGAACCAAAGCCTGGGATTGGCAGCAAGCCTATCTATAATGACCTTGTTCCAATAGAGGTGGTCCTCCTTTGGAGTCTTGTACGGAGTGGCCTTGTAACCATATTCAATGGCCCATTTGTCATAGTCATTGATTCTGGGGTAGAGTCCATCCTTGCCGATGTTGTCTTCAGGCTGGGCGACGTAATTGAAACGGGCATAATCCATGATACTGATGGTGTGGCCGTTCTTTTCGACCCATTCCTTGTCACGGAGCTTTTCCACAGGCGTCTGATTGCTGGAACCCATGTTGTGCCTCAGTCCAAGGGTATGTCCGACTTCATGGGAGGAGACGAAACGGATAAGGTCTCCCATGAGTTCATCGTCAAACTTGAACTTGCGTGCACGGGGATCCACGGCACCGACCTGTATCTGGTACCAGTCATGAACCAGGGTCATGACGTTATGATACCAACCGATGTGGCTTTCCATGATTTCACCGGAACGGGGATCATGGACATTCGGTCCGTAAGCATTGGCCGTAGGAGAAGCAAGATAACGGATGACAGAGAACCGGGCATCCTCCAGGCTCATGTCGGGATTGTCCTCCGGCCACTCTTCACCACGTATGGCATTCTTCCACCCGGCCTGCTCGAAAGCAACCTGCCAGTCATTGATTCCGGCAATCAAATACTTTCTCCACTGTTTGGGGGTCGCCGGATCGATGTAGTACACTATCGGCTTTATCGGTTCCACCAGTTCTCCCCTCTTCTGCTTCTCTACATCTTCAGGACGTGCCTCCAGACGCCATCTGGTTATGAAACGTACATTCTCCACGGCCTGCTGGTCATCCGAGAACTTGCTGTACCCATCTGCGAAATACCCCACGCGGGCATCAAAGAGCCTGGGTTGCATAGGCTTCTCGGGAAGTAATACCATGGAAGTATTGAGAACCAAGGTGACCACACCGGCCTCGGATCCTGCAGGAAGATACTGGGATCTCACAGGGCCTGCACCTCCAGCGCCGGGAGTCGGTTGATTATAGGTAAATGTCTTTGTAACAGTTACTTCAGTATTGATGGGATAGGTCCTGATACTCTCAATGAAACTGGCATCACCCTTTACACCGCCAAGGTTCATCTGCCTTTTCGAAGCATTACTCAAAGAGAAAACAGGGTTGTCTCCCTCGAAGAGGCTTGTAACCTTGATCCTGGTTGATCCCTCGGAGGATTTGCTCTCAGGTTTGAAAGAGGCAAGAATCGGATTCTCTGAACTGACCTTCACTGCCTTCTCAATTTCCTGCCCCTCGTCAGCCTGGATGGTAAGGGCATCCACTCTTAACAGCAAATTGCCGTTGGAAGCCTTTTCCCAGTAAATCATCTTTTCCGTAACCTCCTCACCTCCGTACTGTGATGAGCCGGGTGTGTTGCTGACATACCTGGTCACTGCAAGAATCCGGCGACCCAGCAACTCATTGGGAATTTCGAAATACCAGTCCTTATCCTGATGGGCAACTCCGAACATTCCGGGAGTGAATTTTAGTTCAGGAGCAGGCTTTTCGGTCTCTGCAGACTTTTCCGCATCCGGCTTTCCGGGGCGGCCGCCTTTGGGCTGTGCCAGGGCCAACGGTGTTGTTGCCATCATGATGGCCACAACAGCTAACATGAATCTTTTAATCATTATAAATTGTCAAGTTTGTGACAAGATAGCGAAAAAAAATCAAAACAGCTCGGCAAAGTCCTTGACATTCACAGGACCGGTCAGGCGCTTAGAGTTTGAGACTGCCTCCGAGAATGTCTTGAGACACAGCGGACAGGCTGTAACAATGGTCTCCGGGTCTCCTACTAGCAGATTATCAAGAGATGCCTCAGATCGGAAGAGCGTCGTGTAGGGAAAGAGTG
>CAMHFA010000227.1 GCA_946184255.1 uncultured Bacteroidales bacterium | reverse complement strand
AACGGCCGGATTTGATTATTTAACCTACGATGAGCAATGAATAAGTTTTCGCATCTGATTATCATTTTGGCACTTGTGGCGGCATCATTCTTTACAGCATGTACGCCCAAGCCGGTAAAGATTACCCTGGAGCCCCTTCCGATGCAGTATGGGGACAATTCTCGTTCTCCGGAATATCCGTTCGCAAAGGATCCCACGGTTATCCGTCATGGCGATGAGTACCTGATGTACTATTCCGTCACAGGCTTCGATCCGACTCCACAGGACAACAGCCAGCCACCGAAATTCAACACCTGGCACTCTGCGATCGCACGCAGTACGGACCTTGTGAACTGGACGAGGGTATGCGACCTGGATCTAAGGGATTCCAAGGGTAATAAACTGTACGGCGCCGTGGCGCCCTGTGTAAGGAAACTGGATGGAAAGATCCATATTTTCTACCAGATGGCCTGGGATGGAACGGATGGGGTCAGCAACATCTGGCACGCTATGAGCGAAGACGGAATCACTTTCACCAACACTTGCGACAGGCCGATAATCGTCCCGGAAACGAACTGGTCGATCAAGCGTTCAATCGATGCCGAAGTGTATCGTGTAAAGGATAAATTGATACTCCTGTTCGCCACCAGGGACAAGACAGCCACCTATCAGATAATGGGTATGGCCGAGGCTCCCTACGGCAGTGATTATGGCCCTGACAAATGGACCCTGCTTTCTACTGACGGTCCTCTGTTCAAGCCTGAGTATCCCTGGGAAATGAGCTGCACTGAAGCTCCTACAGTGATAAAGCATAAAGGAGTCTGGTACATGTTCTACGCTGGAGCTTACAACCATGAAGGCCAGCAGATCGGCCTGGCGACCTCAACAGACGGCTACAATTACACCAGGATCGCTCCCGATGGATTGTTCTTCACCCATGGTGAGGAAGGAACATGGAATGCAGGCGAAAGCGGTCATCCCGGAGTCTTCCAGGATGATGACGGACAGGCTTATCTGTTCTTCCAGGGCAAGGCCTCTCTGAACGACACGTACTACCTGTCAGTCTGCAAGGTTCATTTCGGGAAAGAAAGATAGATATTCCTGAAGTCCATCGATCCTCCTTCTGACTGGACGGCGATGTAACCATCGGTGACGTCGCAGACCGCCTCGTTGATCAGGACTCCGTTAAGCCAGCATTTGATCTGTCCGTCCTTGCAGAGGAACTCCATTTCGTTCCATTCTCCGACAGGTTTCTCCGGGCTTTCGGCGACAATCCTCTCTTTCCTGTAGAATGGGCCTTCAATCCCTTCGATAGGAATGCCACCCATAAGCATTCCCATATCTTTGGGAGTCATCTGCAACTGGACACCCTGTGGCCAGACCTTATCACCGTCCTGGAGGTAGTTGAACACTCCGCCGTCAACTCCCTTAGGTCCTGCCCAGCGCCACTCAAGATGGAGTAAATAGTTGGAATATTTCTTTTCAGTACGGGCATAGCCGAAAGGCTGGCCGGTAATGTGGATCATCTCGTTCTCCACGCTGAAGGTTGAAGCTCCCGAAAAAGCATCTGCTTCTTCTTTCAGGACGACTTTCCAGCCGTCCATGTTTTTCCCATTGAACAGATAGACCTTTTTGTCCGAGCAGGAAACAAGAAGGGTGGCGGCCAGTAAGGCTGCAGCAAGGATTCGTGATTTCATGGATTAGAGCTTCCTGAGGAGGTTGGACATATTCACCTTCCTGTCAATCAATGCCCGGAGTTCAGAGATAGGGACACGGGTCTGCTCCATGGTGTCGCGGTCGCGTACGGTCACGCTGTTGTCGGCCATGGTGTCATTGTCGATAGTGACACAGAAAGGAGTTCCGATGGCATCCTGACGGCGATACCTCTTTCCAATGGAATCCTTCTCATCGTACTGGTAAGCAAAGTCATACTTCAGTTCATTGACAACTTCCTGGGCTTTTTCAGGAAGGCCGTCTTTCTTCACGAGAGGAAGGATGGCCACCTTGACGGGAGCAAGGGGAGCGGGGATGCTGAGAACTACTCGGGACTCTCCGCCCTCAAGCTGCTCAACCTTATAGGAATGGCTGAGAATGGCCAGGAACATTCGGTCAACGCCGATAGAGGTTTCGACACAGTAAGGGACATAGCTCTCGCCGGTTTCCGGGTCGAAGTACTGAATCTTCTTTCCGCTGATCTTCTGATGGTTGCCCAGGTCAAAGTCTGTCCTTGAATGGATTCCTTCAAGCTCCTTGAAGCCAAACGGGAAGTTGAATTCGATGTCGGTAGCTGCATTGGCATAGTGGGCCAGCTTTTCGTGGTCGTGGAAACGGTAATTCTCTGCACCCATTCCGAGGCTTACATGCCATTTCATGCGGTTTTCCTTCCACTTGGCGAACCATTCCATCTCGGTTCCAGGGCGGCAGAAGAACTCCATCTCCATCTGTTCGAATTCCTTCATTCTGAAAATGAACTGCCTGGCCACGATCTCATTGCGGAAAGCCTTTCCGATCTGGGCAATTCCGAAGGGGATCTTCATACGGCCGGTCTTCTGGACGTTGAGATATTCAACAAAGATACCCTGTGCGGTTTCGGGACGGAGATAAAGGACGTCGTCGGAGTTACCTGTCGTTGAACCCTGGGTGCTGAACATCAGGTTGAACTGGCGAACCTCGGTCCAGTTGGCTGTTCCGGAAATAGGGCAGACGATCCCGCAGTCAATGATTATATCCCTGTAAGCCTTGAGGTCATTAGCATCTTCTGCGGCCTTGTAGCGGGCATGGACTTCATCATATTTCTTCTTTTCGCGAAGGACATTGGGGTTGGTAGCCCTGAACTGCTCCTCGTTGAAAGCGTCTCCGAAGCGCTTGCGGCCCTTTGCAACCTCTTTCTCGATCTTCTCTTCAATCTTTCCGAGATAGTCCTCGATGAGGTTGTCGGCACGGTAGCGCTTCTTTGAATCCTTGTTGTCGATCAGGG
>CAMHFA010000226.1 GCA_946184255.1 uncultured Bacteroidales bacterium | reverse complement strand
TCAACACGTTGCCAGGGAGAACTTCAACGCTCACCTTGTCCGGAAGGCTTACAGGCAATTTACCGATTCTTGACATTATAGTTTCCTTTTAATCGTTAATAAACATAGCAAATAACTTCACCGCCAACGTTCATGTTCTTGGCTTCCTTGTCGGTGACGATGCCCTTGGAAGTAGACAGGATGGCGATGCCCAGTCCGTTGAGGACCCTTGGCATGTTCTCCACGTCCGCATATACCCGCAGACCCGGAGTGGAAACGCGCTGGATCTTCTTGATGGCGGCCATCTTGGTCTGAGGATGATACTTCAAAGCGATCTTGATGGTGTTGTACGGGGTACCCTCGACTACCTTGTAGCTGAGGATGTAACCCTTCTCGCACAGGATCTCGGTAATGGCAACCTTCATCTTGGAGGATGGGATCTCTACGACCTTCTTCCCTGCCAGATAAGCGTTGCGGATCCTGGTAAGATAATCTGCAATTGGATCAGTCATTTTGTTTTTTTGTTTTTAGATCGACGCCCTGAGGACGCCCGATATCCGATTGTTAATAAATAATATGTTACCAGCTAGCTTTCTTCACGCCTGGGATCAGACCATTGCTGGCCATCTCACGGAACTGGATCCTGCTCAGACCGAACGCCCTCATGTAACCCTTCGGACGACCGGTAAGGGAGCAACGGTTGTGCAGACGGCAAGGAGAAGAGTTCTTAGGGAGCTTGTCGAGAGCTGCCCAATCACCTGCTTCCTTGAGGGCCTGCCTCTTGGCTGCATACTTGGCCACCAGTTTCGCGCGCTTTACTTCGCGAGCTTTCATTGATTCTTTTGCCATATTCCTTAATTATTATGTTTCTTGAACGGAAGTCCGAACGCAGCGAGGAGAGCGTGAGCCTCTTCGTCGGTCTTGGCTGTGGTAACGAAAGTGATCTCCATACCGTGGATCCTAGGGTTCTTGTCGATGTCGACCTCAGGGAAGATAAGCTGCTCCTTGAGACCGAGGGTGTAGTTGCCCTTGCCGTCCATGTTCTCCGCGATACCGTTGAAGTCCCTGATTCGAGGGAGGGAGACGCGGACGAGCCTCTCGAGGAACTCGTACATCTTGACGTCACGGAGAGTGACCTTGACGCCGATAGGCATTCCCTTACGGAGACGGAAGTTGGAAACGTCTTTCCTTGAATATGTGAGGACAGCCTTCTGTCCTACGATCTTAGCGAGTTCCTCAGCTGCTTCCTCGACAAGCTTCTTGTCCTGGGTAGCATCGCCGATACCTTCGTTGATGGTGATCTTGACGAGTTTCGGAACCTGCATTACGGTTGTATAGGAGAACTGCTTCATGAGCTTGTCAACGATCTCCTCCTTATAAGCCTTCTTGAGAGAAGGTACATATTCCTTAGGAAGTGCCTGCACTTCTGCCGGTTTTGCTGCTTTCTTTGCCATAATTACTTGATCTCCTCTCCTGATTTCTTAGCATAGCGGATCTTCTTGCCGTCCACGAACTTGCGGCCGATCCTCGTCGGCTTCTGGCTGGCCGGATCGATGAGCTGGAGGTTGGAAACGTGGATTCCGGCTTCCCTCTTGATGATTCCGCCCTGCGGCTGGTTTGCGTTAGGCTTGGTGTGCTTGCTGACCATATTGATGCCCTCGACGATAGCGCGATCCTTGTCAGGAATCACAGAGAGGACCTTGCCGGTCTTGCCCTTATCATTTCCGGCATTGACATACACGGTGTCACCCTTCTTGATGTGTAACTTTTTCATGATGCAAAAATGATTAAAGGACCTCCGGTGCCAGTGAAACAATCTTCATGTAGTTTTCGCGCAACTCCCTGGCGACAGGGCCGAAGATACGGGTTCCGCGAAGTTCGCCTGCATTGTTCAGGAGAACGCATGCATTGTCGTCGAAACGGATGTAGGATCCGTCCGTCCTGCGGATTTCCTTCTTGGTGCGGACGACGACAGCCTTCGAAATAGTACCCTTCTTGGCGTCACCGCTTGGAAGGGCGCTCTTGATAGCGACTACGATCTGGTCGCCTACAGTCGCATACCTGTGATGGGTACCGCCAAGCACGCGGATGCAAAGGACTTCCTTGGCACCGCTGTTGTCAGCAACCTGTAAACGTGTTTCCTGCTGTATCATAATTACTTAACTTTTTCTACGATTTCAACTAATCTCCACCTCTTGGTCTTGCTGAGAGGGCGGGTTTCCATAATGCGCACGGTATCTCCCTCGCTGCACTCGTTCTTATCATCCTGAGCGACGAACTTGGTCGTCTGATTGATGAACTTTCCGTAGAGAGGATGCTTCTTCCTGGTCTGCACCGATACAACGATGGTCTTGTCCATCTTGTTGCTGACCACTACGCCGATTCTTTCCTTACGAAGATTTCTTTCCATAAGACTGATGATTATTTCTGTTCATTTTCCTTTTCAGCGAGGATAGTGATCATGCGAGCGATATCCTTTCTGACTTTCTTGAATTCCGATGTGTTCTCCAATGGAGAGATGGCGTGGTTGAGCTTCATCGTATCAAGCCTGTTCTTTTCAACCTGGATGCGGTCCTGCAGATCTGCAACGGACATTTCGCGTACTTCAGATGTCTTCATTTCTTCTTCTCCATTAAATTATTCTACATAATCCCTGCGGACGACGAACTTGGTAGCGACAGGGAGCTTGTGCGCTGCAAGGCGCATAGCCTCCTTTGCGACTGCGAGCGATACGCCGTCAGCCTCGAACAGGATACGTCCAGGGGTAACAGGAGCAACGAATCCCTGAGGATCACCCTTACCCTTACCCATACGGGTATCGAGAGGCTTCTTGGTGAAAGGCTTGACCGGGAATATCCTGATCCAGATCTGTCCTTCACGGTTCATACGGCGTGAAATAGCCTGACGGGCAGACTCAATCTGCTGCGCTGTGATCCAGCAGTTCTCGAGGGTCTTGAGACCGAAGGAACCGAACGCGAGCTGATTGCCCCTCTGGGCCAT
>CAMHFA010000225.1 GCA_946184255.1 uncultured Bacteroidales bacterium | reverse complement strand
AACTCCTGACCTCCAGATTGCGAACCTGGCGCTCTACCAGCTGAGCTAATACCCCATTGTGGACTGCAAATATAACACTTTTAACTCAAGAACAATGAAAAATCAATAATTAATATCTCGTTCTTGCGGCGTAATCCAGATAACTCTCAAACCTTTGAGGAAGTGTCATGTCATAGACTTTACCCCTCAGCCAGAACCCGAAATCTTTAGCATCTGTGTGTGCGAGTTGCTCCTCAACAGGGACTGTCTCACCGATGCCGACCCTTATCCTCCTTCCCTTCTTGTTCACCACTTCGCCAGGAAGGCGCAGGGTGCGGATCTTCCAGTCTATCAATCCCAGGAAGTAGAACCACATCGTATTATGGTCGAAGAACCGGATTGGTACTATCGGTACCTTGGCTTTCTGGATGAGTCTCAAGACAGGTTCCTGCCATTCCCGGTCCCGGATACTGAAGTCTCTCAAGTGGAGATCTGAGACTGCTCCGGAAGGGAAGAAACCAACCGGATGGCCATCTCTGAGCCTGGACAGTACTTCACGGACACCCTGGATGTTCTTCCCGGTCACTTCTGCCTGCAAGTCAGTCTTTGGATTTACCACTATCCACGATGGTTGCAAAGATTCGATCCTATTCAGGAACTCAGTGACCATCACCTTGAAATCGCTTCTCAGATGCCCGAGGAGATCTACCAATATAATCCCGTCCAGACTTCCGTATGGGTGATTGCTGACAGTGATAAAAGGTCCGTCCGGAAGGCTGGACAGTCTTTCCGAGCCTCCGATCTGGAAATCTATTCCCAGTTCTTCCAGCAGTGCTCCGGCAAAATCGGCGCCCTTCCTGTCGCTGATCCTGTCATTGAGGTCTGAAAGGGTTTCGACAGATAGTGTTTTCCGGAGAAAAGAGGCAAATGCATTGCCTAACCTTCCCCTGAATATAGGGGAGAGACCTTCCAACTCGCTGACGGGAAGCAGGGGCATGGTCAGTCCTCTTGCTTTGGAAGGGGATCCATTTTGGAATAACCCTTTGCGTCAGTGATAACCGTGTTGATGTAGATAACGGCCAGGACAACTAAAATGACAATTCCAGCGATATCAAGACTGGTCATCCCTATTGCCCTGCTGCCGATGTGCAGTGTAAGGTAGAATTCCCGAATAGGTTTGACGTACATCAACACTAGGATCAGGATGCAGGCGATAACCCTGAACTCGGTGGGCCCCATCTTCCCGTATGTCAGTTTGAACTCGCTCTTGAGATGGGCGTTGATACTAACATTGAGCGTGAGGCACAGGTAGAGGATGAACAGCAAGAGGGCTAGGTCCAGTCTCATAAGGTAGGACAAACCTATACCTATGAACATCAAGGCTTCATTGATGATATCGACGGTGTGGTCAAGGTAATAGCCGTAGATGGGCCTTTGGGTATTGCGTACCCTTGCGATGGTTCCATCGAGCGAATCCCCATACCAGTTGACGAAGAAACCTGCAATGCTCAGCCAGAGCCAATGAATGTTGTGGTTTGACATCAGGAATCCTGCAGCAATCATTGCTGCGCCCAGGATGCCCACTATGGTGAGAAGGTCTGAAACAACCCATCTTGGCTGCCGTTTGGCCAGCCAGACAAGGGCTTTCTTCTCTGCATTGTTCAGGATTGAAGTCTGGATCCTAACTGCTTTCTTGTCTTCCATAGATTCGGGTCAGTTGATTGATTTAAATGTGTTTGATGTAGATCCTCGCCCTCTTGTGGAGATGATGTTCGAACCTTCCCCAGAGGTTTTGGACATTGTGGTTATCTTCAAGTTCGCGGGTGCTTTCAACGTATTTTATTCCGTTCTTGTGCATTCCCTGGCCTATCTTGGAGATTATCATGGCATTGACACCCTTGTCCTGGTACTCTTCCAGGATGGCTATAAGAAGGGCATCGATCGTATCGTTTTTCTTTAGTGCGCGGAGGATGTGGATGAAACCGAAAGGGAACATGTGCCCCTTGGCCTTCTGAAGGGCAAGGGAGAGGGATGGCAAAGTAATTCCGAAACCGACCACTTTGTCATTCTTGTCCACTATGACGGAGATGTAGTCAAGGTTCAGGTTTGAGATGAACTGGTTCTTGAGGTCCTCGCACTGTGCAGGGGAGAGCTCGGAGAAGCCGTGAAGCTTGGAGTAGCAGGAGTTCAGGACAGAAAAGATACCGTCCACGTATTTCTTAAGGAGTTCCCTTTTGTTCCTGTATTCCCCTTCATGGAGTTCATTCCGTTGGGCCACCAGCTCTGCGAACCTGACGTAACGGTCGATATTGTCAGGAACCGTTATCCGGTATTCAACGAAGTCGGTCTCCTTGACGAATCCTTCCTTAAGGATCATGGGTTCGTAGTACGGGTGGTTGTACTTCCCGTAAGCGGTGGGAATCTGGTCGAATCCTTCCACCAGGACTCCAGAGATGTCAAATTCAAGGAATCCCACCGGGCCTTCGATTACATCCATGCACTTGGTCCGGGCATATTCCTCAACTGCGTCCATGAGGGCGCTTACCACTTCCTGGGATTCAATGAAGTCGATCCATCCGAACCGGCAGATCCTTTGGCCAACCTTCTTGTTGTACTGGTGGTTGATGATTCCTGCGATCCTGCCCACTACTTTGCCGCTGTCGTCAAGGGCAAGCCAGTATTTACCCTCGCAGACTTCGAATGCCCTGTTCTTTTTTGGCGACAGGGTATCGATCTCCATCGATTCTATCTGAGGAACATAGTACATGTTCCCGGCATATAGTTCATTCGGAAACCTGACGAATTGTTTAAGACCTTGTTTGTCAGATACTTCCTTAATGGTTATTGCCATTGTCTAAACAGTTTACAACATGCTAATATACAAAAAATGTCAGAATGCCCCAAAGCGCTGTCAGACAAGCCGAAACGGTTGATAACTCTGTTGGTAACCTCTTGGACGAATTATGTTGACTAAAGGTTTATTTATTTAAATTTGTATCCCGGTTAGGA
>CAMHFA010000224.1 GCA_946184255.1 uncultured Bacteroidales bacterium | reverse complement strand
AGAAGAAAAAGGCAGGATCCACCTTTACCCAAAGGATTATCCTCACGGACGGAGCCATCGATGACCGCATCGATGTCGTCAACACCGTGGACTGGGCATCCAAGGCATCATTGCTCAAGGCCAGCTTCCCCGTGGCATTCGATGCCCCTGAAGCGACCTACGACCTGGGAATGGGACACATTAAGAGAGGCAACAACGTCCCCACAGCATATGAGGTGATCGGACAGCAATGGGCAGATATGACCGCCACCGACAACTCCTACGGCGTGACTATTATGAATGACAGCAAGTATGGATGGGACAAGCCCAATGACCACACTCTCAGACTTACCCTCATTCACACTCCGACTGCAGCCAGGGGCTATGGCGAGCAAGCAACTCAGGACTTCGGCGAGCACACCTTTACCTATTCGATCGTCGGCCACAAGGGCGCTCTCGACCCCGCAAGGGCAGATATCGTATCAGATGCCCTCAATCAGTGCAAAATGGCCTTCACGGTTGACAAGCACCCTGGTAAGCTCGGCAAGAGTTTCTCCTTCGTGTCCTCCACCAATCCCAATCTCCGTATTAAGGCATTCAAGAAGGCACAAGATGGCGACGGCTATGTCGTCCGCATTTATGAACTTTCAGGGAATGGAGCGAAGGGAAATATTGTCTTCAGCAGCGCTCTTACCGGAGCAGAAGAACTCAACGGAATCGAGGCACCAAAGGGCGCAGCATCCTTCGCTGGTTCGGCTCTTAATGTAGAATCGACAAAGTTCGCGCTCAGGACCTTCCGCGTGCGTTTTGCAAAGCCTGCAGCGGATATCGTCACACCTGAATTCGAAGAGCTTGACCTTCCCTACAACGTTGTGGCCATCACAACCGACAACTTCCCTACAATGGGACGTCTCGGAAGGGAGAGGGATTCTTTCGCAGCTGAGATCATTCCTTCTGACTTCACGTATAGAGGCATTCCGTTCAAGTTCGGTGAGCCCGACTACAACGATGCCACTTTCTGCAACGCCCAGAAAATAGCAGTCCCTGAAGGCACTAAGGTTGTCCACTTCCTCGTGGCTTCCGCCCCTATGCCTTTCCGCAGAGGGGAAACGCCTCAGCAGGTGCAGCCATTCGATCCAAACAAGCCTGTGACAGCAAACTTCAAGGTCGGTGACAACACCTTCAGCAAGACAGTGTCAAATTACACAGGATTCTATGGAGTCTATGGATGGCCTGGTTATTATGAGTCCGTCTTGCGCGATGACGATGTTGCTTATGTGGGCACCCACACCCACAATCCAAGCGCACGAAATAAGGCTTATGTATTCTCCTACATGTACCTGGTTAGTATTCCAGTCAACGGAGCGACTGAAATCCAGCTACCGGAAGAGAGAAACATTGTAGTTTTCTCCGCGACTGCGGAGAAATAAGGAAAGAGGCAGCGGAAACGCTGCCTCTTTTTTTGTTCCTATTATCTCTATTTTATAATACTTTCCGTATTTTCGTAGATAGATATGAAAAAGATACTTATAATCATGACCGTCCTTGCGGTCAGTGTAACTGCAGGGGCTCAGGGATTGCGCCGGCAGCCCACACCCAACGATACGCTTCAGAGCGTGCGCATTCTACCAGACGGAAAAGTCCTGTTCCAGATCTATGCTCCCAAGGCCCGGACCGTCAGCGTCACTGGAGATTTACCCTGGGACAAGCCAGTTGTCTTCAAAGAGAATCGTAACGGGGTATGGCAGGGCGTCTGTGAAGGAGTTGCCGATGGGTGCTTCCGCTACAGTTTCGTCGTGGACGGGACCAGGGTCCAGGATCCGAAAGCACCACTGAGCGCGGAACAGACAAGCATCTTTACCAAGGGGCCTGGCTACATCAAGGATGTCCCTCATGGAGCCGTTGCACAGCGCTTCTACTGGTCTGAAACCCTAGGGCAGATGCGCCGCATGCATGTGTGGACACCCGCTGGATATGAAAAGAGCAAAGCCAAACTGCCCGTCCTGTATCTTATTCATGGAGGCGGAGACAACGATGCCGCCTGGCCAGGTGTGGGCGCCGCAGGCTGGATTCTCGACAATCTCCTGGCCGAAGGGAAGATGGTCCCAATGATTGTAGTAATGCCTAACGGTACCATCCAAACCAAGGATATGATGGGAGAAGTACCCCTTTTCGGCGAAGATATGGTCAAGAGCATTATTCCTTTCATCGAAGCCAATTATAACGTAAAGGCAGACCAGGCACACCGCGCGATGGCAGGTCTTTCAATGGGCGGAATGGAAACCATAGAAACAACCTTCAAGCATCCGGAACTCTTCTCCTACGTTTGGGTGCTAAGCTCCAGCTTCGCCCCAGGGAGACAGAAGGAATATGTGGAAGATATCAGACTCAAGGAGATCGCCCCGGCCCTGAATAAAAACTTCAAGGCACTGTACTTTACACAGGGCGGTCCTTCCGACATTGCCTACAAAAACTGCCAGGAGGCCCTAGGCTACCTGAAAGAGGCCGGTATCCGGTACAACTACATGGAGAATGCCCAGGCCGGCCACAGCTGGACCACCTGGCGGGCCGATCTTGAAACCTTCACTCCTACCTTGTTCAAATAATGCTATTGCCTCCTATTTGTACCGGCGGAAGGAATAGGTAGTCCTGGTCCCCAGAGACTCTTTCTGGATGACCAGTTTCGTACGGGTCATCTCTAGGACGTTGTATGTCCCTGACAGGCGCATTTCATAGTGAAGGCCTTGAGTAAGCCAGAGGGTCTTCGTGAAACTGATCTGCTTCTTGGATGCGTTGTACGAGAACTGGGCTCCATCCACATCCACATCCTTGAGGTCGAACTGCGTGAAACTGCCTTTCTTGGCAAGGGCGATACGTGGTTCACTCAATGAAAGATAGAAATGGACACCGGAGTAATCGACTTGATTCTTGGATTGCAGTGCCCACACGCCATAAATGGATCCCGTGCGATCTCCGGTGTGGTTGACACTTGACACCCCACAGGATGTTAACATGGCCATGCA
>CAMHFA010000223.1 GCA_946184255.1 uncultured Bacteroidales bacterium | reverse complement strand
TAGACACTTTGATGCCCGGTCTTCATGAGGACCGCATCATCCAGATTATGTTTCATTGGTAAATCCGATTAGTCCTAACCGGGATACAAATTTAAACAAAAAGACCTATCGCCGCCAGTGTTCCCTAAAGAGGTTACCAACATAGTTATCAACCGTTATGACTTAAGATATTTTTCGTATATTAGCGTGATATAAACTGAAGAAGTATGCCGATATCCATTAAGGAAGTAACTGACAAGAAAGGACTTAAGAGTTTTGTACGTTTCCCGAATGAACTGTATGCCGGCAACCGGTATTATGTTCCCCAGATAGAATCTATGGAAATAGACACCCTCACGCCGGAAAAAAACAGGGCGTTCGAGGTCTGCGAAGGCAAGTACTGGCTAGCCCTTGACGATAACGGGAAGGTAGTCGGCAGGATTGCTGGAATCATAAATCACAAGTACAACCAGAAAGTAGGCAGCAGGATCTGCCGTTTCGGATGGATTGATTTCATCGAGTCGCAGGAAGCCGTAAGCGCTCTCCTCGCCAAGGTGGAGGAATATGCCAGGTCGAAGGGCATGGATGTGGTCGAAGGCCCTGTGGGGTTCCTCGAATTCGACATTTCCGGAGTGCTGGTGGAGGGTTTCGACCAGGTCCCTACGGCATACGGAAAGTACAATTATCCTTACTATGAGCCGCTTATCCTCAAGGAAGGCTATGCCAAGGAGACTGATTTCGTAGAATACAGGATCACGGTCCCGGACAACATCGACAGGTACGTACGGTTCGCGGAGATGGTAGCGGACCGGTATAACCTGAGGCAGGCCGAATTCTCTTCCAAGAAAGAACTGGTCAGGAAATATGCCGACGGGATATTCGAGGTCATGAATTCCTGTTATGCGAACCTGCACGGATTCTCCGAACTCTCCCCTGCCCAGTGCGAGGATCTCAAGGACCAGTTCCTCCCCAACCTCAACCTTGACTATGTGTCCGTTATCCTGGACAAGGATGACAAGGTCATCGGTTTCGGAGTCACCCTGCCTTCTCTATCACTGGCGCTTCAGAAGGCGAAGGGACACATGTTCCCCTTCGGTTTCATACACATACTCAGAGCACTGAAGAAAAACGACACCATAGACGCCCTGCTCATCGCTATCCTTGAAGAATACCAGGACAAGGGCGTGAACGCAATGATCATCTCCAGGATCGGCGAGGGAATGCACAGGAACGGAATCAAGTACGTCGAGAGCACCCGCGAACTGGAAGACAACCACAATGTCCAGAACCTCTGGGGACGGTTTGAACACCATCTCCACAAGAGGGCCAGGATTTACGTCAAGCACCTCCAATAACCCATAAACTGTCCAATCATGGTAGACAAGAAAGCAGTCAGGATCCAGACTTCGATACTGAACGGACTTGAAAAGAAAGCACTTGTATGGATGGCTGAAAGGATGCCACGCTGGATCGTTTCCGACACCCTGACCATCATAGGAATCTTCGGTTCCGTGATGATCGCAGCCGGCTTCCTTCTCTCCAACTCCAACATCAACTGGCTCTGGCTCAGTATCGCTGGATTCATAGTCAACTGGTACGGAGATTCCCTTGACGGGACTCTTGCCAGGGTACGCAACACACAGAGGCCCATCTACGGGTACTATCTCGACCACACCGTCGACATCATCAACGAAGCCTTGATGTTTATCGGCATCGGGCTCTCATATCTTATGAGGCTGGACATCGCCCTCATGATATTCATCCTCTATCTCTGCCTCACCCTGAACGTCAGCATCAACGCCCACCTCAAGAGCGAGTTCAAGCTGACCTACGGCAAGATGGGTCCCACTGAATTCAGAGTGATCGCCTGCCTGCTCATCCTGGCGATCATCTATATCGCTCCCATCAGGGAATTCTGCACGACAGTGGAATTGTTCGGCAGGAGTATTAGGCTCGCCAGCCTTGACATCGCAGGACTTGTTATCCTGGCAGTCCTCACCATCATCTACATTTCTGCTGTCATTTCGGATGCCAAGGGCTATTCGATAATGGATCCCCTTCCGAAGTCCAAGGAATAGACATGCCACTGCTTCCCGTCAGCGAATTGGAAAGACTTGCCCCTGTTTTCAGGGGAAAGGCCGGTAACGCTTTCGGTGAATTCCTGAGAAGGATCCTCGGGGTAAAGACCCTATCCGATCTCAATGACAGGATCTCTGACAGGAAGGGGCCCGACTTTGCCGGAGCCCTCCTTGAGGAGTTGGGCATAGACTACAAGCTCGGTGGCTCGGATAAGCTGCGGAATCTTCCGGAAGGATCATTCATCACCGTGAGCAACCATCCATACGGTAGCATGGACGGGATCATCCTCGTAGACCTGATCGGACACCTGCGTCCTGATTTCAAGGTGATGGTCAATGAATTCCTGGACATGATCGAATCGCTCCGGCCGACCTGGATCGCCGTGAATCCGAAGAATGACCTGCAGAACGAGGTTACAGGAAAGAATATCCGTGCGGTGAAGCAGGTGTTCAAGAACCTGAAAGAAGGGCACCCTGTCGGCTTCTTCCCCTCCGGTGCCGTGTCCGACCTCAGGCTGAAGGATTTTACGGTAAGGGACCGTGAATGGCAGGAGTCCGTGCTCCGGCTCATCCAGAAGGCCAAGGTCCCCATCGTCCCTGTCCGTTTCTTCGACCGCAATTCCAGATGGTTCTATTTCCTCGGACTGATAGACTGGAAGATACGCCTCCTCCGGCTCCCTCATGAAGTGATCAACAAGAAGGGCAGGAGGATCAGGGTCGGTATAGGTGATATCCTGACTATTGAGGAACAGCTCCGCCATCCCGATCCGGAGGATTTCGGGAAGTGGCTGCGGGAAAGCGTCTACGGGATGGAGCACCCTTCCGACTACATTATGTACAGTGATTACAAGTCGGGGCGTTTTTAGAGTTTTTTTTGGTATACTTCGGTTAAAAGTGTTATATTTGCAGACCTATGGGGTATTAGCTCAGCTGGTAGAGCGCCAGG
>CAMHFA010000222.1 GCA_946184255.1 uncultured Bacteroidales bacterium | reverse complement strand
TGGAGAACACCGGAGTCAAGCCTGACATCTATGTCAAGAACACCTTCAAGGACCGTCTCGAAGGGAAGGATCCCCAGCTCGACGCAGCGATCGCCGAGGTCCTCAGGCAATTGCGCTAATTCAAATAAAAATGCTATCTTTGTAGCGAATTAAATAAGAAAGTTATGAATCTTCGTGACATCAAAAAGGACATCGAGTACGTGATCGGCGCATTCATCGACGATTGCTCTCTTTTCAGTTCGGTCAACAGCAAGGCGGACGACGAGGCCCTCGGCGGTCTTCTCGACGAGGCAGTCAATCTATACAATGACCTCAAGGACAAGGTCAATATCAAGGCAGAAGGTCCCAAGGGAGCTTATTATGCTTCCATCCGTAAGGAACTTCTTGAGAAGACTGACGGTCTTTACGCCAAACTCAGCGATATCGTCAAGAAAGCAGGCAAGGCTGAATAAGCTCTCGCCTGGATGGACCATAATAGGGAGGGCTTCAAGGTCCTCCTTTTTTTGATTGATGTAAATTAATTAATAATAAAAACGAACTAAAATGAAAGTAGCAGTAGTTGGTGTGACCGGTCTGGTTGGTACCAGGATGGTCGAAGTTCTTGAAGAGAGGAATTTCCCGGTGGATGAGTTTATTCCGGTTGCGTCCGGCAGATCCGCCGGCAAGAAAGTCTCATTCCGTGGAAAAGAGTACTCTGTGGTAACTGCCGATGAGGCTATAACCATGAAGCCCGACCTTGCATTGTTCTCGGCTGGTGCTGACATTTCCAAGGAATATGCTCCCAAGTTTGCTGCAGTCGGGTGCCGTGTCGTGGACAATTCCTCGTGCTGGAGGATGGATCCCACAAAGAAACTGGTAGTCCCGGAGATCAATGCCGACGTGCTTGAAAAGGATGATTATATTATCGCCAACCCTAACTGTTCCACGATCCAGATGCTCCTTCCCCTTGCTCCGCTGCATGAGAAGTACACCATCAAGAGGATTGTAGTCTCCACCTATCAGAGCGTAACCGGTTCCGGCACCCCTGCCATGAACCAGATGCAGATCGAGAGGGAAGGAGGAAAGTGGGGTGAATATCCTGCATTCTATCATTATCCAATCGACCAGAATGTCATTCCGCATATCGATGACTTCCTTGAGAACGGCTACACGAAGGAAGAGATGAAGATGGTGAACGAAACCCATAAGATCCTCAGGGACGATTCGATCGGAGTCAGCCCGACAACCGCCCGTGTACCGGTACTCGGAGGCCATTCAGAGTCAATCAACCTTGAGTTCGAAAAAGATTTCACCCTGGATGAGGTCCGTGAGATCTGGTCAAGGACAGAGGGTGTCACCATACAGGACAATCCGGATGAGTTCGTCTATCCGATGCCTCTTTATTCATTAGGCAAGGATGATGTCTTCGTGGGACGTCTCCGCAGGGATCCTTCAGTGAAGTACGGTCTCAATTTCTGGTGCGTAAGCGACAACATCCGCAAGGGTGCTGCCACCAATGCGGTCCAGATTGCAGAAGTGCTTCTTAAGAAAGGCTGGATTTAGTTATTCCGCGATATGCTTTTCCCAGGCCCAGGCGGCAGCGAGGGTGTCCTCGATGTCGCGTTCAGCCTTCCACCCGAGTTCCTCGTTGGCAAGGGTCGGATCCGCCCAGATGGCGGTGACGTCTCCGGGTCGGCGAGGTGCTATTTTATAATTGAGTTTCAAACCATTCGCCTTTTCGAACCCCTTGATAAGCTGCATTACGGACAAAGGCTTGCCGGTACCGATGTTGAAGATCTCATATTCCTTTTTCATCTTTCCGTCAAGCATCCTCCGTACTGCAAATACATGGGCCTTGGCAAGATCCACTATGTCTATGAAATCCCTCTCACAGGTGCCGTCCTGAGTGGGGTAGTCATCCCCGAAAACAGACAGGCATTCCCTCTTCCCGATTGCGGTCTGGGTGATGAAGGGTACCAGGTTATTGGGAACTCCGCGGGGAAGTTCGCCGATAAGGGCTGAAGGATGGGCTCCGATGGGATTGAAATAGCGAAGAGCTATTCCCTTAAGTATAGGATAAGCTTTTACGCTATCCCTTAGGATGTCCTCGCACATCTGCTTGGTGTTGCCGTAAGGCGAAGTGGCCGGCTGCCTGGGAGATTCTTCAGTGACAGGAAGCTTTTCAGGTTCTCCATAGACTGTTGCTGAGGATGAGAACAGGATGTTTCCGCAGCCATGTGCCTTTGCGCTTTCGATAACGTTGATGAAGGATTCCAGATTGTTCTTGTAGTACTTCAACGGCTCGGCAACCGATTCCCCGACAGCCTTGAAGCCTGCAAAATGGATCACGGCGTCAATCTGGTGGGTAGTGAAGAGGAGTTCAGTCGCCACAGGGTCGCAGAAATCCATCTTGATGAAGGGGATGTCTTCACGGCCGGTTATCTTCTTGACTCCTTCGAAACAGGTCATGTCGCAATTGGACATGTTGTCAGTCACTATCACATCATAGCCTGCTTCAATCAGTTCTACCGTTACATGGCTGCCTATGAATCCGGCTCCGCCGGACACGAGAACGCACTTTTTCATATTCATCGGTTATTATCGAATTTCAAAGTTAGTGTTTTTTGCTAAATTTGTGAATATGAGAACCCTCAATTTGATCATGGTCGCTTCCGTAGCGGCCCTCTCCATTGCGACAGCTTCCGCTCAGGTGCCGGCGACAAAGAAGCAGGCATCCAGGAGCAAGGCGCAGAGATACATAGAACTTGCTTCTGGGAATGATGTTCTTAAGAATGCTTCTTTTGGAGTACTGGCTATGACCGAAGATGGAGACACCCTCGCATCCTGGAACTGTGGATCCAGACTGATCCCTGCGTCCACTATGAAACTTGTCACTGCAGGGGTGGCAATGCACCAGCTGGGCCCAGATTTCAAGTTTTCGACAAGGATCGGTTACAATGGGACCGTAAAGGACGGTGTGCTTGAAGGAGACCTATATATCGTCGGCGGGGGAGACCCCACGATTGC
>CAMHFA010000221.1 GCA_946184255.1 uncultured Bacteroidales bacterium | reverse complement strand
GGAGGAGCATAGGTCCCGAACCAGATGGGATACCCTAGGAATATGATATCGTAAGAATTGATATCCGATTTAATAGGCTGTATCTCAGGAAGGACACCTTCTTCACGTTCCTTTCTTCCACGCTCGACTGTTGCCTGGAAGTCACCATCGTAAGGAACCACCGGCACAATAGCCTCGATGTCAGCACACAGGCGGTTGCTAATTTCCCTTGCAACTGCCTTAGTGGTCGAACTCTGCGAATAATAAAGCACAAGTGCCTTAGGACCCACGTTATCAGGGTTTGACATTTCGATAGCCTTGCTGATGTTCCTGAAGGAAACCGCGCAGTCTTCCAGCATGTTCCTGGAACCGAACTGTTCGACAGTAAGCCATCCGCTGTAACCGTTCTTTACCAAAGTCCGGATAACAGACCCGACAGGAATGCAACCGGTACCTATCGGGACACATGTCATGTCATTAACCGAAGCCCTGTCCTTAAGGTGGACATGTCCGACCCTTCCAAGGAAATGTTCCAATTGTTCCATAGAATCCTCCCCGGCAAACTGGAAGTTTCCAGAATCGAAAACCAGACCCAGGTCCTTGGCCTCGGCAAAAAGTGAATCCAGTCTCTCGGCATTATAGCACAGCGACCGGGGGCTGTCGTAATCTTCTACCATGATCGTATAGCCGCGTCCCTTGACCCTTGAGGCGAAGGCGGCAATCCTCTGCCTGGCGGTAGCAATATCCTGTGAAGAAAAACCTTCCCTGGGCATCAAGCCGGTAACCAACAGGAGACGGTCGTATCCATTCTCCTCCATGAATGCCAAGGTCTTGTCTTCCAATTCGGTCTGGTCACCCTTTGAATAATCTATGTCAGTGATGGCGCAGGAATGACCGAATCCCAGGCTGTCCAGGATCTTTATTTCTTCAGGTTTCTGGAAAACCCTTACATCTGCTCCGGCAAAACCGATCTCCTTTATCTTGGCAGCTGCTTCGGCAAACGATATCCCATTCTGCCGGGCAACCGACTCAATGTGGTCGCAGAAGATCGAGATTTGCGGAAGCTGCTGCTGTGCCTTTTTCTGGCCGCATCCAGACAAAAGTGAAATCATAATGACCGCGAATGTGGCCAATAATGCATATTGTCTCATAAATCAGGGTATTGGGGTAACAAATGCTAATTTAATCATTTTTTATATATTTGCACATTTCTATAATCACATGAGTCCGGAAACAGCCACCCTTATCGATCAGATAGATGTGACCTTGAACGCAGGAGGTATGAACACGATAAATATCGTGCTGGCCTTCGTGATGTTCGGAGTAGCCCTCGGCATCAAGCCTCACATCTTCGTCGAAGTATTCAAGAAGCCAAAGTCAGTCCTACTTGGAATGCTTTGCCAACTAGTCCTGCTACCCCTCTTTACCTTTCTTCTGGCATTATGCCTCGGGAAATGGATTTCTCCCATGATGGGATTGGGTATGATACTGGTCGCTTCCTGCCCTGGTGGAAACATTTCCAACTTCATGTCCTCGCTATCAAAGGCGAACATTGAGCTTTCCGTGTCACTGACGGCTATCAGTACCGCCCTGGCGGTCTTCATGACACCCGCAAACTTTTTCATCTGGGGCAACCTGTACCTCCACACTGCGCAAGTAGCTGCAGAAGTACCCACCCTTGTAATCCCCCTTTGGGATGTCTTCAAGACCATATTCATACTGCTTGGTATTCCTCTCACCCTAGGCATCCTCTGCTCACACTTCCTTCCAAAGGTCTCCGCTGCATTGAAGAAGCCGTTCCAGTGGGTCTCCATCCTGTTTTTCATAGCCATGGTGATACTTTCCTTCACCGGCAACCTCGACGCCTTCCTCAAATGTGTCAAATACATATTCATTGTAGTTCTGATCCACAACCTGCTTGCACTCGGGATTGGATTCAGCATGGGATCCGCATTCAAGGTTCCCAATCCTGACCGAAGGACACTTACTATCGAGACAGGCATCCAGAATTCCGGACTGGGACTTGCATTGATGCTCGGAACTTCCATCTTTGCCGGATTCCCACCCCATGGAGGAATGCTGGTCATCACCGCATGGTGGGGAATATGGCACATCATCTCGGGACTGACAGTCGCCACGATCTTCAACCTCAGGGACAAACATCTGAACCGATAGCATGAGGAAACCTTACGAAAAGGACTGGAGATACTCCTGGGCAAGATTATGGTGCGATTATGCTACCAGAAGCTTGTTCAGTCACATTTCTTCAGAAGGTAAGGAAAACATCCCCACCGACGGTGCTGTGATTTTCGCTCCCAACCACTGCAACACCCTTATGGATGCCCTGGTCATCCTTCAGGATTGGAGAGAAGCGACACTGTATGGCGCAAGGGCAGACATCTTCAGGAAACCCGCAGTGAACAGAATCCTCCGGTTCCTGAAGATCCTTCCGCTTCCCCGTGTCAGGGATGGTGCCCAGGCGGTGCTGAACAACTACAAAACCATGGAAGAAGTTGTTGAGTGCATGGACAACGGAATGAAGTACTGCATGTTCTGCGAAGGTACCCACCGCCCTAAGCATTCACTGCTTCCCCTGAAAAAAGGAATAGTACGTACAGCTCTGCTTGCCAATGAACGCTTCGGAAGCAGGAAGCCTGTGTATATTGTACCAGTAGGTCTTGAATATCAGGATTATTACAGGATCCGGACCCCAATGTCGATCCATTACGGAAAGCCGATCAACGTAACAGAATTCATCTCTTCCAATCCAGGGATGAGGGAAGGAAAGATCTACCGCACGCTTCTTGGCATTCTCAGACAGAAGCTATCATCCCTTTTTACCTGCCTTCCTGATGACGAGACATACACTGGGAGATGGATGCTTACCAAAATGGCAGGACCAGACGCAGCAACTGCTGCTGAAGAGGACCTGATCAGCAAAGCAGAAGGATTCGAGAACAACCGCAGGGAAGCTGGGATATCTACATGGTCTTTCGGACACCGATGGCCGGGATTGAGGATAATAGGTAAATGCATCATAG
>CAMHFA010000220.1 GCA_946184255.1 uncultured Bacteroidales bacterium | reverse complement strand
GGGTAAATCATCCCTGGTCGGGGACATCCTCTACCCGGCGCTTTACCGTCGTATCAATCAGACAGGAGACCTTCCGGGGGTGTTTAGAAAGCTTTCTGGCAATCTTGACCGGATCACGAGGGTGGAATATGTGGACCAGAATCCGATAGGGAAGAGTTCGCGCTCAAATGCAGTCACCTATCTAAAGGTCTATGACGACATACGTAAGCTGCTCTCAGACCAGCAGTATGCCAAGATAAACGGTTACACTCCCTCCTTCTTCTCTTTCAACCAGGAAGGAGGACGTTGTCCTGAGTGTCAGGGAGATGGTTTCGTAAGGATCCCGATGCAGTTCATGGCCGATGTGACCATGGTCTGCGAGGCATGCGGTGGAAAGCGCTTCAAGCCTGATATCCTGGAAGTAAGGTACAAAGGCCGGAATATCGATGATATCCTTGGCATGAGCGTGAAGGAAGCCATAGATTTCTTCGGATCCCAGGAGGAAGATCTGGCCAGGCAGATAGCAAGGAGGCTTACCCCTTTGGTGGATGTCGGGCTGTCATACATCAAATTGGGCCAGAGTTCTTCGACCCT
The DNA here is from genome assembly GCA_946184255.1 of uncultured Bacteroidales bacterium. Taxonomy (GTDB): domain Bacteria; phylum Bacteroidota; class Bacteroidia; order Bacteroidales; family UBA932; genus Cryptobacteroides. Next base: position 2,460 of record CAMHFA010000220.1, on the reverse strand, counting down.
TTCCGGTGGTGAAAGCCAGAGGATCAAGCTGGCGTATTTCCTTTCGATGAGCGAGGAATCCGCTTCAGTCCGTAGGGAAAAGATCCTGTTCTTGTTTGACGAACCGACAACCGGACTCCATTTCCATGATGTCGAGAAACTCCTTAAAGCCTTTGATGCCCTTATTGCCAAGGGCCATACAGTGATTGTTGTGGAGCACAATCTGGATGTCATCCGTGCAGCGGACTGGGTTATCGACCTTGGCCCTGACGCAGGTGACAAGGGAGGAGAGATAGTGTTCTCCGGAACCCCGGAAGATATGGTCGGTTCCGGTACTTCTTTCACGGCTGATTATTTGAGGATAAATTCAGGATCATGAACCGTTTGTTGGTGGTCATAGTCTGTTATAACGGCATGCCCTGGCTCAGGCGTTGCCTTGATTCTGTCTTTGCCAGTTCAGTTCCTTCTGACGTGTTGGTCTGCGATAACGGGTCGGACGACGGTTCGGCGGATTTCATCGAACGGGACTATCCCCAGGTGAACTTGATCCGTTCTTCAGAAAACCTTGGTTTCGCGCCTGGGTGTTTCCGGACACCTTCGGGAAACTCATCGATGCTTTTGCTACAGGAGAATGGGGGATTATCAGCCCTCTTCAGATGCGTCCTGACATGAAAGAGCCGGACAGGCGCTTCAAAAGACATTATCATGGTCCCATGGGAGGAACCGAAGATGTGCAGGCGGTTCGTTTCGTAATGGCTGCCCACTGGATGCTCTCAGTTCCATGCTTGAAAAAGGTAGGATTGTTCTCTCCGGCGTTCCGACATTACGGGGAAGACAATAATTACTGTGACAGGGTCCGGTATCATGGATTCAGGATAGGGGTCCTTCCGTCTGCAGTTGCCGTTCATGACAGGCAGGTCAGGAAGAGGACAAAGGCTCAGAGGATTTATCTCAATTGCCAGTATTCCAGGGTCAGGCTCAGTGATCCATGTTCGTCTTTCCGGGTCCAGTCCCTGTGGCAGCCCGTGCGCCAATGCATCATGTCACTGCGATGGCTCTCCCTGCTTCCTTTGAGGAATATCAGTGAACTTGTAGCTGCCTATCCTGATCTCAGGAGATGGCGGGATAAATCATGCGGAGAAGGAGCATTCTTGTATGAATAGGTAAGGAAGATGGATGCTGTTATTACATATGTTGACGGACTTGACCCGGTGTGGCAGGCAGAGTATGCTTCTGCAGTCGGTGGGGAGGTCCTGGCAAAGCGCTATCGCGACTGGGGGACTCTAAAGTATCTTTTGAGGGGTATTGAAAAGCATATTCCATCAGTGGAGAATGTTTTTCTCCTTGTCTCGGGTGAGACTCAGGTGCCCTCATGGGTGGACAGATCGGTCGTGAATGTTGTTCTTCACAAGGACATCATTCCCGAACGGTTCCTGCCTACTTTCAACAGCACGACCATCGAAATGTTCATGCACCGGATTCCCGGTTTAGGAGAGGAGTTCCTGTATTTCAACGACGACATGTTCCCCGTGATGGATTGCAGCCATCAGGATTTCTTCCGAAATGGGAAAGCTGTGATCGGCTTTGCCCGCCATCTGGTTGCAGGTGGAAAATACAAGAAGAGGGTCCGCAATTCGGACCATCAGGCCAGAAAGGCTCTCGGAAAGAGGCCGGGTGTCTTCTTCGTGCGTCCCCAGCATACCTGCTCACCGATGCTGAAGAGTGAAAGTGAGGAAGTGTATTCCTATTCCGAAAATAAGATTTTCGAAGTCGTCTCAAGACTTCGCACAACCCGTAATTTCAACCAGTATCTTTTCCTTGACTATCTTTACTACAAGGGAAAGACCGTAAAGGGAAAGATTTCCAACAAGCATCTTTCTCCGGCAGTCCACAGTCCCGAAACCATAGCCTCTTACATTGTCTCTCCTTCAGCGAAGCTTATCTGCATCAACGATGTCCACATGACTGATGAAGATTTTGTCAGATACAGGGAGGTTGTGCAGAATGCTTTTGGGGCTCATTTCCCGAATCCATCCCGATTTGAAAAATAATCCCGCCGGGATGGTTGTCAGAATAGAGATTCCTGGCTTTTTCAAGCAGTGTGTCAAAGCAATTTGCGGCAGATTGCCGCTAGCAAGTTGTTGAGAATCACCGGCGGGATGCCCATGGCAAATATACCCGAAGTGGCCAGGTGAACCAGCGATAATAAAAAACTTCGATAAAAACGTTTAGTTTTTTGTATATTTACAAGTCTGTAATAACTTTTTTACCTGCAGAATTGCTTTTTATTTATGAGCCTTTATAAAAAGATTATGGTGAGTTTGAGAGGAGGAAAGCATGAATATGTTCCCATCCTCATACGTCAGACCGAGTACTTATGCAAGACAACCACCCTTCTTGCAGAGGTGTTCGGTTCTGTTGATCCTGACCTGTGGGCAAGGAACGAAAAGGAGATCAAATCATGTGAGGTTCAGGGTGATG
>CAMHFA010000219.1 GCA_946184255.1 uncultured Bacteroidales bacterium | reverse complement strand
AGGCAGAACAGGAGGTCGCTCCCGGATATCCTCTCCCTGACCCCTTCAAGGTCCTGGTTGCAGGTAAGGACGGAGCCTTCCCCGAACCCCTCAAGCATGAAGGCCAGGGATTCCGGTACGCTGTCCGGAACCAGGAGTACGGCATCCTTTCCCCGCATCCCGGAGAGATAGCTCACGAGCGCGAGTCCGCTGCCCAGGGCGTCTCCGTCCGGGTGGATGTGTACCGATACCGAGATTCTGGAAGCCTCGGCTATCATGGTGTCAAGTGCAAGGATATTGTTCATTTGCAGCAGCAAAATTACAAATATTATATTGCATTTCATAAATCAATTTTCTAACTTTGTCCAGAATTGACGCTTTGTCAGTTCCCTTGAATGCAAATCATAATTTCTAAGTATAATGAACAAGACACTGAAAACGATTCTGAGCATCCTGCTCGCGCTTCTGTGCGTATTCCTCGTTTACAAGATCTATGACGGCGTCATGGAGCCTGTAAGGTTTGAAAAGGACGTCAACGCCAGGAAGAAAGTTGCCATCCAGCAGCTCAAGGACATCCGTGACCTCCAGGTTGCTTACAAGAGCGTAAATGACAGGTTCACAGCCTCTTTCGACACCCTCAAGCAGTTCTACAAGAACGGAGAGATGATTGTCTTGATGCAGATTGGTTCCAAGGATGACTCCCTTGCATGGGCCCACACCCAGGAGGTGAAGAAGGCTGCCAAGGGCAAGCTCACCGATGCCGATCTCTTCAGGCTGTACCAGCAGGGAGACAACAAACTCGTATTCGCGATCCAGAACAAGATCCCTGTGAGGGACACCCTGTTCAACCACAGGACCGACTTCAACATCGACACTATCGACAAGATCCCGTTCGCCGTCGATGAGACAGGTTCGGCTGAGATTACCGATGTCGAGATGGCTGCCATCGTGAAGAAGGTCTCCGGTGTCGACGTGCCTCTCTTCGAGGCCAAGATGCCTTACAAGTCCCTGCTCCGTGGTCTTGATCATCAGCTCATCGTCAACCTCGTTGCCGAGCGCGAGGATCTGGGCCAGTATGAAGGTCTCCAGGTAGGAAGCATCACCGCTCCGAACAACAACGCGGGTAACTGGGAGTAGGACAGAGCATGTCCCGTCACACTCCAAAGGTGGCCCTTGTGCCGTCCGCATTCTTTGACGCGGCATCTGCAAGAGAGATCTTGTCAAGGACTGTCCTTCTGGAAGAAGACGACAAAGTTGAATACATCAGTTTGCCGGAATATTCCGCCGAACTGGTGTATTCTCTTTCTGACCCGGTCCCTGAGCCTGTCGAATGGCCGGAACTCTACAATGTGATCAAGGCCCTTTCCGGGGTCAGGGAGCACAACAGGATAGTGGCCTCTTACGGTGACGGCTTTCTGTCACTGGCGGTGGCCCAGGGTGAGAAGCTTCTGTTGGCCAATGTGTTCTCCGCAGCCGATTTCACTACGGCGGAATATTTCCTGTTCATGGCCATCAAGAAACTTCAGCTCAATCCCGAGGTTTCCACGGTCCATTTCCTCACACCTCTTTCCGGGGATGAAGAGATGTCCCTGTACCGCTATTTCAAGTCGGTGGAGCAGATATGAGGATCATCGGCGGGCGACTCAAGGGAAAGACTATCAATCCGCCGGCAGGCTACAAGGCCAGGCCTACCACGGATTTCGCCAGGGAAGGGCTGTTCAATATCCTGAACAATGAATATGAATTCGAGGACCTGAAGGTCCTTGACCTTTTCGGAGGCACCGGTGCGGTTGCCTTCGAATTTGCTTCCCGTGGAGCTGCGAGGGTGTATTCGGTCGAGATGGTCAGGGAGAATGCTTCCTTCATCAAGACTGAAGCCAGGCGCCTGGGCCTTGACAACGTGACTATGGTCAGGGACAACGTCTTTGACTTTCTGCCTATCTGCCACGAGAAGTTCGATATAATCTTCGCCGACCCGCCATATGCCCTTGAGGGTCTTGAGACGTTGCCTGACAAGGTGTTTGCCCAGGACATTCTCCATCCCGGCTGTTACTTCATCCTTGAGCACGGTGACGAGCATTCCTTCACCGGCCATCCACACTTCAAAAAAGAGAAGTGCTACGGTCGCGTGCACTTCTCCTTCTTTGAATAATTATCTGTAAGGAAACTATTTCCCCAGGTTCCCGAGGATAGATCGGGTTATCTCGCGTGTGATTGTGCGGGTGGCAGCGCTGGTGGCGCTCTTCACGACCTTTCCTGCACTCTCCTTGGCAGACGTGTTTTTCTTTTTCCCGGTCACCCTTCCGGACACTTCGTTTCCGATGGCTGTCGCGACAGTGGCGGTAACGGCGGTGATCACAGCCTTGGTGACCTTGCTCAGTACACCGGCCTTCTTCTTCGGCGCGGGAACCTTCGCAGCCTTCGTGGAGCCCTTCCCTTGCTTTACCTCTTCATTCTCCGCCTCCTTCAACTGAGCCTCCCTTTCGGCCAGAAGGACCTCGAAGGCGCTGTCCCTTTCTATCAGCTTGTCATATTTCCCGTATATCTTGGACTGCTTGATGATCTGGCTTCTCTGGCTTTCGTCTATGGCTCCGATCTGGCTTAACGGGAACAGCACCCTGGCTTTCTGGACCACGCTGGGAGCACCCTTTTCATCCAGGAATGAAACAAGGGCCTCACCTGTTTCGAGACTTGTTATGGCCTCATAGGTATTGAATTCGGGATTCGTCCTGAAGGTATCCGCAGCCACCTGGACGGCTTTCTGGTCCCTGGGAGTAAAGGCACGCAGTGCGTGTTGCACCCTGTTACCCAGCTGGCCGAGGATGGTGTCGGGAATGTCGGTGGGGCTCTGGGTTACGAAGTAGACTCCGACACCCTTGCTTCGGATGAGCCTGACCACCTGCTCGATCTTGTCGACAAGGGCCTTTGAGGTCCCGTCGAAGAGCATGTGGGCTTCGTCGAAGAAGAACACGAGTTTCGGAAGGTCCATGTCTCCGACTTCCGGGAGGGTGACATAGAGTTCCGACAGCAGCCAGAGCAGGAAAGTCGAATAAACCTTCGGCTTGAGCATCAGTTTGTCGGCGGCCAGGACGTTCATCACGCCCTTC
>CAMHFA010000218.1 GCA_946184255.1 uncultured Bacteroidales bacterium | reverse complement strand
GTAGGTTTCGCCGGTTTCTTCCTCCTTTTGACTCTTCAGAAAGGACTCGGGAACCTGAAGGCAGGCATCCTCGACAGGAAAGGAATGAAATACGCCACCCTTCTTACCATCTTCGGGCCAGCACTGGGAGTCTCACTGTCTCTGATGGCAGTACGCTATGCCAACGCTGGAATAGCATCAACCCTCATGGCCCTCACTCCGGTTCTGATCCTCTTCCCGGAAGTCATGATCAACAAGAAGAAGATTACGCCCAAGGAAATACTGGGCGTTACGATCTGCATGGCCGGTGTAGCCATGTTCTTCCTCCTCTAACTATAAGATATTCAGGAACACCGTTATCACAGTGGTGTTGATGATGTCCACGAACATCGCGCCGATGATAGGCACGATGATGAACGGATTGACGGCATAGCGGTACTTGAAGCAGACGGCAGACATGTTTGCCATCGCATTGGGTGTGGCGCCTAGCCCGAAACCGCACAATCCACTGACAAGTACCGCAGCATCATAGTCCTTGCCCAAGGCGCGGAATGCCACGAAATAGACGAACAGGGCCATGAATGCTACTTGTGCAAGAAGGATAATGCACAGAGGCAGCATCAGGCTGGCAAGTTCCCAAAGTTTCAATGACGACATGGCCATGCCAAGGAACAGGGACAGGCAGATGTCTCCAAGTGAAATGACCTTCTCCATGCAAAGGACGTCCTTTCCGCCGGAAAAAGCCTCTGTGACATTCCGGATCAGGCATGCGGCTATAAGTGAACCGAAATAGGTAGGAAAAGTAATTCCAGTCAAGGCCAGCAACTTGCTGAGACACATACCAGCCGCCATCGCAAGTACAAGAAGATAGACAGCTTTTGTGTATTCACGGAATGAGTTTTCATGGGACTCGGAACGTTCTTCCTTTGACGAAGGGGATGCCTCAGAAGCCTCTATTCCTGTCAGGATGTCCTTGGAAGATGATTCTTCGGCAAGGTGGCGCCTCCGGATAAGGGATTCCGCAAGTGGACCTCCTATCATTGAACCAGCTACCAGTCCGAAGGTTGCACAGGCCATGGCAATCGACGATGCTCCTTTCAGTCCCATACTTTCAAGCACAGGAGAAAAGCCTCCGGCAGTCCCGTGACCTCCGCACATAGGGATGGAACCGGCAGCCATTCCGACAAGCGGATCGAGTTTCATTCCTTTGGCTATACCGACCGAAAGAAGATTCTGGATTATAATGAGTACGGCAACAAGAATAATCATTACAACCAGTGCCCGCCCACCCTGTTTCAGAGCCTTCATGTTGGATTGGAAACCCACCGAAGTAAAGAAGAGCATCATGCAGATGTCCTTGATGGTGCCGTCAAAAGAGAATTCGACTCCGAGGAAACTGTAGGAAGCCAGGGTCAGAAGCGAGATAAGGATTCCTCCTGAAACCGGTGCGGGAATACAGAACCGTTTGAGAAACGGCACGGTACGTGTAAATAACATACCCAGGACGAGGGCAATGACGCCGACTCCCGCCGTTTGGAACATGTCGAGTGAAAGCAAATGATGCATCTTAACTCGTTTTACACCATAAATATCGTGAAAAAAAGCAATTAATTCACGACTTTAAGTATATTTGTTAGAACCAGGGAGCACTTAATCATTACTAGCGATGAAAGAGAACGTTATCAAAAGATGGCTGAAAGGCATCGTCAACATCAACAACCAGATTGACACGGATGAGGCAGCCTTGAGGATCAGGGACAACATATGGTTCCGCGGACCGAATGTATGGATCCTTGCATTCTCCGTTATCATCGCTTCCGTCGGTCTCAACATCAACTCTACAGCCGTCATCATCGGTGCGATGTTGATCTCTCCCCTGATGGGCCCGATTTTCGGAATAGGACTCGCTCTCGGCACAAATGATGTCAAGCTCCTGGAGGAAAGTGCCAAGAACCTGTTGGTCATGGTCGTGGTCAGCCTTACCGCTGCATTGCTTTATTTCCTTATCTCCCCTCTCAACCTGGTCAATCCCACCGAGCTCGAGGCCAGGACCAGGCCTACAATCTACGATGTACTCATAGCACTTTTCGGCGGTCTTGCCGGAATCCTTGAGAGCAGCCGCAAGGAGCGTGGTATGGTTCTCTCCGGAGTAGCAATCGCCACCGCCCTCATGCCCCCCCTCTGTACCGCCGGTTACGGTCTTGCTAAGGGCAACCTGCAGTTTTTCCTTGGAGCGATGCTCCTATTCTTGATCAACTGCATATTCATTATCCTCGCCACCTACTTGATGACCAAGTACTTGGATTTCAAGGAGGCAGAATATTCAAATCCTGTAACCGCGAAGAGGACCAGGACATGGATGACTCTTGCCATACTTCTTGTCACCGTTCCAAGCCTCTGGAGTGCCGTCATGATGGTCGGAGAGAATAATTTCGAAAGGAATGTACAAAACTTCATATCCGACAACAAAGACTTCCGTCAGGGGTACATCTATGATTACAAGATCCATTCGGGAGATGTCCTGAAAGTCGATATCTACTACGCAGGAAACAAACTTAGTGATGAAGAGAAGAAAGACCTTGTCGAATCCGCCGCAAGACATGGTATCCCGGAGACTCGCCTGGAGATAAAGGAAAGCGATTTCGGATCCGTCGAGAAAGCCACCGACCGTATCCTTAAAGGAATATACGAACGTACGGAGAACGAAATGGAGCGCAAGGAAGCAAAGATTGATGAACTCCAGAGGGAAATCCTGGAACTTAAGGGACAGGACATAAACTACAGGAGGGTCGCAAGGGAGGTAAGGTACAATTATCCTGACATCAAGGACCTTACCATCACCAAGGGTGCCACAGTGGATGACAGTCTGAGAGTTAAGGACTGCACGATTGTCCTTGCCCATTCAGACAAGCCAATCTCCCAGACCCAGCTCAAGAAAGTCGAAGAATGGTTGAAGCTGAGGCTTGAAGACACTACAGCCACGGTACATAACATAATTGACAAGTAAACTTAAAAGAATATAACATGAAAAGATCTTCCCTTATCGCTCTGGTCCTCATTCCCCTGCTGACAGCAGGATGCGGAGAAGGGGGATTCTTTGATTCATCGTACACCTCC
>CAMHFA010000217.1 GCA_946184255.1 uncultured Bacteroidales bacterium | reverse complement strand
AATAGTCGATAACTACATTGCGGGCATGCCTGGTGTGAAGGAACTGAAGCCATTCCCGTTTTGGATGTTCGTTTTCGGCAGTAATGATTTCGACCTGGTCTCCTGTCTTGAGTACATGGGAAAGTGGAACCAGACGCATGTTGACCTTGGCGGCGATTGCCTTGTTGCCGATCTCTGTGTGGATACCGTATGCAAAGTCGAGTGCTGTGGATCCTTTGCTAACTGATTTCTGTTCACCCTTGGGAGTGAAGACTGTGATATCAGCACTGACCAGGTCGTTATGGATAATATCAAGAAGCTCCAGAGCATTGACGTCAGGACTGACCAGGATCTCCTTCACCTTTGCGAGCCACTTGTCCATCTCGCTGTCGTTCTCGCTCAGATAACCCTCCTGCTTGTAAGCCCAATGGGCGGCAATACCCTTTTCGGCAATGTCATCCATCCTTTTGGACCGGATCTGGACTTCGATCCAAATACCTTTATCACTCATCAAGGTGCAGTGGAGGGCTTCATAACCATTGCTCTTGGGATGCTTGACCCAATCCCTGACCCTATCGGGCTTGTAACGGTAGATGCCTGTGATGATTGAGAAGATATGATAGCACATGTCCCTCTCAGACTCCTTCCTGTCAGAGTCAGGAGTGAAGACTATCCTCAAGGCGAAAAGATCATAGACCTGTTCAAAAGGGATGTTCTTGGTCTGCATCTTATGCCAGATGGAGTACGGGGTCTTGACTCTTTTCCTGATTTCGAAATTGAACCCGGCTTTTGAAATGGCTTCCTGGATAGGGGCTATGAACTCGTCAATCTGTTTTTCCTGGCCTTCGATGTTCCGGTTGACCAGGGCCGTGATCTCCTTGAAGGCATCCGGCTCCTTATACCTGAGCCAGATGTTTTCCATCTCAGATTTTATTTCATAGAGACCTAGACGATGAGCAAGGGGAATGAAGATGAACATCGTCTCGCTCAAGATCTTGTCCCTCTTGAATTCAGGCATCGAATCGATGGTCCTGCAATTGTGGAGACGGTCTGCCAGTTTAATCAGGACGACTCGGACATCATCATTGAGGGTCAGCAGGATCCTTTTGAAGTTCTCTGCCTGGAGACTTTCTGAATATGCGTCTTCCTGTCTTTTTGCACGGTCTTCGTTGTCAAGTACAACCTTTATCTTTGTAAGTCCGTCCACAAGACTGGCTATCTTGTCACCGAACAGGTTTCTGATGTCATCGACCGTGTAATCAGTGTCCTCTACGACATCGTGAAGAAGGGCTGCTGCGATGGATTTGTAGCCAAGGCCGATGTTGCTGACCACTATTTTGGCTACTTCTATCGGATGGATAATGTATGGGCCTCCCGATCTCCTGCGGACGTCCTTATGAGCCTCGTTGGCGAAGTCAAAGGCCTTCTGTACAACATCCAGCTCCTCCTGGTTCGCACATCTGCGACGGGCAGCTTCCTTAAGTTGCCCATAGCTTTCCTGAATAAGCTCATAATCCTTTTCAGTGAATTTCGACAGGCTCATGCTACTTCTACTTTTTCAGTTACGACTGCCTTCTCCATACCTTCGACAGTCTGGAATGAATAGGAGAACTGCGCTCCGTACAATATGATAAGCCACCCGAACCTCAGCCACATCATGAACAGGGGAAGGGCGGCGACAGCTCCATAAACAGCATTTATGTTTGTGACAAGGACCTGGGTCTCCAGGTACAGGTACTGGAGTATGGTGAATGCGATCCCGGCCCAGAGGGCGGCTTTAATCGCGTAGCGGTATTCCACGTGAGTCGCAGGGATGAACTTGTACATGGCGGATAGTGTCATTATCGCAAGTCCTCCAAAGATCACCCAACCGAGGAAGGAGGTAATCTTGTCTGTAACACCTATACTGTTGGGTATCAGGTCCAGGACGTGGGTATAAACTACGGTGCCGGCAAAGAAAATGATAACGATGAAAGGGATCAGGATCATTATGATAATGTCGATTCCATAGCTCTTTAGTGCCTTACGACGTGGCTTCCTGACATGCCAGACATTGTTGAAAACCTTCTCCACCCGGTTCATCATCCAGATGACAAGCCAGACGAAAGAGAGGGCGGTGATCAGTCCGAACAACCCTGATTTGGAAGCATCGATGATGTTCGAAGCACTGCTCATCAAAGTATCGATCACTGTCTGGCTGATGTCAGCCGAATAAAGGGCATCGCGAAGTAGATTCTCAAGTCCGAATCCGCTTGTTATTGCAAAACTGACTGCCACCAGGGGAACTGCAGCAAGGGTGCAGAAATAGCTCAGGGCAACCGACTGGAAGCCTATCTTTTCCCCGGCGAAATTGCGCAACGCATCGATGATGACTTTGATGTCCCTGAACAGCCTGGCCTTAGCCTTTGAGAATTCGTCGAGATTGAATTGCCAGATGTCATGTCCGAGGAACTTCTTCAGCCACCGGACATAACTCTTGACCTTGAACACCAGCTCTTCAATCTTACTCATCGCACCTAGAATAAAGTTGGTTCCTGGATATCTGGCTGGACCGTTGCCTTGGAAGGCAACATAGCCATGAATTCATCCTCAGAGACGATCCGGATTCCAAGTTCGCCTGCCTTCTTGATCTTCTCCGGACCGGGCTTCGTCCCGGCAAGGAGGAAGGAAGTCTTGCTGCTTACCGAAGAACTGTTCTTCCCGCCATTGGCCTCAATGAGGTGTTTCATCTCATCACGGGGAATATTGAAATTACCGGAAACAACGATGGTCATTCCTGAAAGGACGTCGGAGGAATTGCCTTCCTCTTCCACAGAGAACTTGAGACCGGCAGACTTCAACCGATGGATCTCATTGATATGTTTCTCATCCCTCAGGTAATCGAAAACGCTCCTGGCGATTACATCGCCGACATCCCTGACCTCCAGCAGCTGCTCCATCGAGGCTTCCGCAAGGGCGTCAATGGTTCCGAAATGCCTTGCAAGTTCCTTGGCTGTTGTCTCTCCGACATAGCGGATTCCCAAAGCAAACAGGACCCTTTCGAAGGGAACGTCGAGTGATGTCCGGAGGCTGTCCAGAAAACGCTTGGCGCTCTTTTCCTTCCAGCCATCGAGCATAAGCAGTTTA
>CAMHFA010000216.1 GCA_946184255.1 uncultured Bacteroidales bacterium | reverse complement strand
CCGCATCCACAAGATGATAGTCCGTGAGAAGACACTCCATGTGGATCAGATAGAAGTCCTCAATCCATTGGTCAGCAAGCTTCGCAGGGCGGATCCCGTTTACTACAAACAGTACATGGGCCTGAACGTGATGATTGATTTCCCCGGATTCTCATCGGACATCATCGCCAAGATCCCCTTCGAGAATGATCCTATAGGCTTCTACAAATGGTGGAGGAAGGGTAAGCACGAGGAGAAGGTCTATCTCTCCAAGGTCAACCAGTTCCGTCTTTTCCAGAAAGTCTATCTGATGGAGCCCAAGGTCATGCTTAAGAAAGATATCCAGTTCTTCCAGTCGTTTTGATGAAAAATTTGATAAGTTCAAGATTTTGACTATATTTGGATAATTGAACTTGTTACTAACTATTCATTTTTATCATTATGACTTACAAGATTATCGACATCCAGGGCATAGGACCGGTCTATGCCGAGAAACTCATCGCCGCAGGCGTTGAGACTGTTGATCAGCTTCTCGAAAGGGGTAAGACCCCCAAGGGCCGCAAGGAACTCGAGGATGTCACCGGCATCACGGGCAAACTCATCCTCACATGGGTAAATCATGCTGACCTCTTCCGTATCAAGGGTGTTGGCCCTCAGTTCTCAGAGCTTCTCGAGGCTTCAGGTGTTGACACTGTTAAGGAATTCCAGCACAGGGTTGCAGCCAACCTCGTGGCAAAGATGACCGAGGTCAATGAGGAGAAGAATCTCACCAAGGTTGTTCCTTCGGAGAAGATGGTCCAGAAGATGATCGACCAGGCTAAGGTCCTTCCTCCGGTGGTCGAGTACTAATCGGTTGGATCCGAAGTTTTAGAAGAGGGTGACCTTCTTGGTCATCCTCTTCTTTTTTCATATATTTGTAAGTTATACGGAATTTGACTTTATGAATAGGACCGTCACTTTTATAGCACTGCTTGTGCTGGCCGTTTCCGCGCTGTCCTGCAGGCCCTCTAAAGGGGCTCAAGAGGCTGTGGCGGACCTTATCCCTGACATGATAGAGGCACCCGCCGGCAGTTTTACAATGGGCATTTCAGCCGACAACAGAAGGAAGGTGACCCATGGGATCGCCCAACCTGTGGCTTTGGATGGATTCTCCATCTTTTCTGAGCCCGTCTCCCAGGCTCTGTGGACTGCAGTGATGGGTAAGAATCCCAGTTCCGTAAAGGATCCTTCCGCTCCGGTTGACATGGTCTCGTGGACGGATATTCAGAAATTCATCAAGAAGTTTTCCAAGGTCGTCGGGAAGGATTACTCCCTTCCGACAGAGGCACAGTGGGAGTACGCCCATAAGCTCAATGGCGACAAGGGCTTCACCGCGGTCTCGGAGTGGTGCCTTGACAGTTATGACGAGGTGCCGGAGGATCAGACCAAGGACGATTATTTTGTCCCCATGAGTTTGATGGTCAATCCCAGGGGACCGAAGGAGCACAGTGGCAAGGTGGTACGCACCACCCTTGAAAGGATGAGCATCGATTCCCATACACGCAGGGCGAAGGTCGGATTCCGGCTGGTTCTGCCCTCCGATGATGTGCTGACTGACAAGATAATGCTGCCGCTGGAGGGAAAGACTCCCCTTCGTGAAAAGATAGATGCTTCTGACGGTTTTCCTGAGGTATTCACTGTTGGAGACGTCAGTTTCAAGATGGTGAAGGTCCAGGGCGGACAGTTCTCAATGGGTTTCAATGAATCAGACAGTCCTTATCTTGATTTCAAGGTCCCTGACAATGAGAAGAATGCCCATCCCGTGACACTGGATGACTTTGAGATAGGGGAGACCGAGGTGACAGTGGGGCTTTGGAATGCGGTGATGGGGAAGGTTCCGTATCTGAACGACGTGAATGACCCCCGCAAACCTGTCGGCAACGTTTCCTGGTACGACTGCCAGGTCTTCCTCCGCAAGCTTGGAGATATTACCGGAAGGAAGTTCCGTCTTCCGACGGAGGCCGAGTGGGAATATGCTGCCAGAGGAGGGAAGTTCTCCCGCCGTTACGGCTTCAGCGGATCAAACGACATGAAGTCGGTTATGTGGTTCCTGGACAATGCTGATTCCAAGGTCCATGACGTCAAGACACTGAGACCCAACGAACTTGGTATCTATGACATGAGCGGAAACGTTTGGGAGTGGTGCTTCGACAGGGCTCAGGAGTACTCTAAGGAGCCCCAGGTGAATCCCTCGGGGGCAGAAGAAGGCGGGACCAGGATCCTTCGTGGTGGCAGTTGTGCCGCACGCTGGGATGCCTGCCGCATAAGCAACCGTTCTTACATGCCCGGAAAGAACATCAAGGGTACTTTCGGATTGAGACTAGCTTTGTAGGAATATGGACAGGCAGAAGAGAAACTCGATAATAACCCTGGTCGTCCTGGCCCTCCTCGGGACTGTCTATCATTTCGTCTGGGGAAGTTCCGGTTCAGAGGAGCCTGCCGTGATCCCGGACAAGGACCTTATGTCCAGGCTTGAGATTCCCTATCGCCTTGAGGACAACGAGTCCACCATCATAGAACACATGGGTTACGCCCTTTCCTATAATTCAGACTACAGGGTGCCCAACTGGGTGGCTTACGAGCTTCTGGAGACTGAACTCACAACGGGTTTCAGGAGCAGGGAGGATGGTTTCGAGCCGGATCCGATGATCAAGGGACGTCAGGCCTATGACAGGGATTACGTTGGTTCGGGTTACGACCGCGGCCACATGGCGCCGGCGGCGGACATGAGATGGAGTTCGCAGACCATGAAGGAGAGCTTCTACCTCAGCAATGTCTGCCCCCAGGACCACAACCTCAATTCCGGAGCCTGGAACGATCTCGAGAAGCAGGTCCGTTATGAGGCACGCTTCTACAAGTCGGTATGGGTCGTTTGCGGTCCCATATTCAATTACAACAATCCAAGGCACATAGGACAGAACCATGTGATGGTTCCCGATGCCTTCTTCAAGGCCCTGCTGGCCAGGAGGAAGGACGGCAGCTATGCCTCCATCGGGTTCATTTTCCCTAACGTTCCCTGCACCAGGAACCTGACCCTCTATGCGATGACGGTGGACGAATTGGAATCCAAACTGGGGATGGACCTCTT
>CAMHFA010000215.1 GCA_946184255.1 uncultured Bacteroidales bacterium | reverse complement strand
CGGGATCGTCCACCGTCCAGGTATTGACCTTCATCCCCCTAGCGTGAGCCTTGTCCACAAGGGCCTTGTCCACATTCTCATGCGGTGCGCTGAGCCACTGGGGTGTGAAGTTCAGAAGGCTCATATACTGGTCGAAATCAGTTTCCCATTCCTCCACAAGGAATGCAAGTGTATGACCAGGATACTTCTCGTTGATATAATTCAGAGCCCTCTCGTCGAAGCACTGGATCATCAGCCTGTCCCC
Source organism: uncultured Bacteroidales bacterium (assembly GCA_946184255.1). Classification (GTDB taxonomy): domain Bacteria; phylum Bacteroidota; class Bacteroidia; order Bacteroidales; family UBA932; genus Cryptobacteroides. The sequence continues at coordinate 2,870 of CAMHFA010000215.1, read as the reverse complement.
CAAGCCAAGGGAATCCATCATCGCCATGCAAAGGTCTGTATATTCATGATATTCAGGCCAATCCACACCTTCTACACCACCGTCGAAATCCGGGTCGCTCTTGATCTCGATGTCATAATGCATGGGATAGTGACCGTTCTCCTTAGTCCAGGCCTCCACGGCGGTAATCACTTCGGATGCAATGGGCTTTGAAACCGGCATGCAATGCTTCTCAGGCCATCCGGGATTGAATTTGAGACCAACATCCCATTTGGCAACCTCACTATAGGGCAGATGATAAAGATATGTCCTGGGATCACCGTCCATGACCGGAGTACCATCCGGTCGGGTCGAATAACGGGGATGGAAATACTTATCGTGTGAAAGCACGACCTTCTTGTCCTTGGTGATACAGAGGTCCATCTCCAGGGTATTGACACCCAACTTGACGGAATTGAGCATGGCCGGAAGGGTTTCCTCAGGATACAGTCCCATTCCTCCACGGTGAGCCTCCACGTCAATGACATACTTGGGAGCCTCGGAAACCGGCCCTTCGACAAGCTCAGGGACCGGGGCGGATTCATAACGAAGGATCGCCTTTACGGGATAATGGTCTGAAACAAACGGAACATTGCCATAAGGCTGTCGGATGACCTCGAATTGATCGCAACCTTTGAATCCTGAATAGAACACATAGTCTATCGGCTGGTCGTGTGTAACCTTACCCCAGTCGTGCCAGGTGACTTCGTTGTCGGTCTCAGGAGCGGTCTGGCGGGCATCTGACATAAGCTCACGCAGTGCCTTAAGGCAAGGATCGTCGGGATAGACGTTCATGTCACCCGTGAGGATCATCGGATATCCTTCCGGATTCATTGCACCTATTCGCTCGACCAGAAGCAGCAGTCCGTTGCGACGGGCCTCCTTTCCTACATGGTCGAGATGGGTGTTGACAAAGTAGAAGTTACGGTCAGCGACCTTGTCATAGAGCAGGGTCCAGGTGGCAGTACGGCGGCAGGCCGCATCCCACCCGAAGGAAGGCTGGAAAGGAGTCTCTGAGAGCCAATAGGTTCCCCATTCCTTCAATTCGATACGTTCCGTATCATAAAACACTGACATATGCTCACCTTCATGGACACCATCCTCTCGGCCGACACCAACGCATTTGTACCCAGGGCAGTGCTCAACGAAATAATCAAGCTGGAAGTCCAAGGCCTCCTGAACGCCGAAAACGGCGGGCCTCTGGTCGAGTATCATGGCGCAAGCCGCATCACGGCGGTTCTCCCAGACATTGTCTCCATCCTTTGCGGTACCGTAACGTACGTTGAAAGACATCACAGGGAGGGTCTCAACAGCCTTATTGCTTTTACATGAAAAGGCGAGAAGCGATAAGATCGCTAAAAAAAGGAACTTTTTCATATAGTTAGAATATTCATTAAAAACTACTTGAGGGGTCCGCAGAGCAGGGCGGCTCCAAGGATTCCGGGATTGTCAAGGTCGGTTGAATAGAGGTCCAGGTTCTCGACACTCTTCGGATAAGGGAATTCGCGGATTACCTTCCACATAGGCTCGCAATAGAGGGAGAAAGCTTTGGAGATACTTCCTCCCAAGATTATGACGGCAGGATCGTATGCGTACATGATCATCTGAACAAGTTTGCCGATGTGGCCGCCGAATTCCTCCATGATGGCCAGAGCCTTGGGGTCCCCCCCCGCAGCGGCAACAGCGGCTTCCTTGCCTGTAGTTCCCTTTCCGACGAAGAAACGGCTGCTGCAATAATACTCATAATCCCTGTCGAGATAAGGAATGCTGCCTATCTCCCCCGCACCGGCATTCCGCCCGCGGTAAAGATGCTCGTCAACTACGAGAGAACCTCCCACGCCGGTACCAAGGGTCACGCAGAAAGCCTCCTTGTGGGGTCCTCCTTTACCGAACCTTGTAACGCCAAGTGCAAAGCAGTTGCAGTCGTTGTCCACTGCGGCAGGCACGTGATACCTCGCCTCCAACAGGTCCTTGAGGTGGACTTCCTTCCATGAAGGGATTCCAACGACATTATAGACAATTCCCCGGTCAGTATCTACTACTGACGGAACACCTATACCTATTCCGTCAACCTCGGGACAGAAAAGGTCGTCAATCAGGCGGTAGAGTTGCTCCAACACTTCCGCTTCGCTCCCTGTGGCATGGCAAGGCTCGGAAAGGATCTTTCCGAACTGACCGTCTGGCAGGACAGTGGCCACGCGTACATTGGTTCCGCCTAGATCAATGGCTATTCTCATAAAAAACTGATTGATTTGCGTTAAAGTGAAATCTTTCCGCTCTTTTCCACATGTACGGTAGCGGACTGACCGTCACCCCACATCACTGTGAGGTCAAAAGGCACATTTGTGGTAACTATGATTGAAGGCTTGTCAGAAGCGGACTTGCGCCCGGCAGCCTTCAGTGTCACGACACCTTCCGGGCCGAAAGGATAACGCTCGATTCCATGGGCCTCGATGTTGTGGACATCCCATTCAACCTTGTTCTCACTGTAGTCAGACTTGATGCCGAGGATATATTCAATGAAAACGGCGATCGGAGGGAGACCGGTCCATCCTACAAAATCCTTGCGGGCCATGAAACCGGGAGCAACCTCCTCGGGTGCGTAATACTCCCAGAAAGTACCGGTGTCCTGCCATACCTTGAACACGTTGTCGTAATGGTTGCAGGCAATCTCCATAGCTTCCTTGTGGTAACCTCTTTCCCACAGTCCGCTGATCACCATGTAGTTGGCTCCGGGCCAGATTCCACCCTGCCAGTAGCGCCCCTTGGGGTTGTACTTCGGATGGTCGGCTGAGAGAGACGGTACCCTGTGGGTCCTTGCAAACTCAGCCTCACTGCCAAGATGCGCCACT
>CAMHFA010000214.1 GCA_946184255.1 uncultured Bacteroidales bacterium | reverse complement strand
TTGTGGTGATGTTCTGCTCCCAGGGTTCTGTGTCGGGGTAGTATTGCTCCTCGTACTGGTCGTCATAGTAGTACTCGTCGGCAAGCCCGGCGAAGCTGTGCCCGAATTCATGGACTACCACAGGCCTGAATCCAGGATGATGGGCGGTTGTCAGGGTGTAGGAATTGTAGATTCCGCCACCGCCGTACGTATTTGTATTCGCCAGGATGATAATGTGCTCATAGGGGATTCCAGCCAGGATGTCATGCAACCTGAACAGGTTCAGGGTGGTAAGGTACCTGTCTGAATAGAAGGTGTCAAAATGTGATCCCACGGCGGTATCCTTCCATAGCTTCCTGCGCGGAACGCTTACATTGGTCTCCCTGGACGGAGACTTGACACAGACTATGTTGAACCTATCCTTGAGGGAAGCGAAAGGTTCGTGTGCCCATAGGCTGGACATAGCTTCGCGGGCATCGGCCATGAAGAGATCCATCTCTTCTTCTGTGTAACCCTCTGCTACTATTGCCACGTCGATCCTGTGCTCTGCGTCCAGGTTGGAATCGAGATCCTTGCCGCCTTTCCAAATCCATTCATGCGGAGTAGTCTCACTTCCAACAGGCCTTATGAGGATGTCGCCTGGTTTGACAACGTGCTTCATTTCGGAGGAAACATTGCCATGGAAATCGAAAAGCCTGACGGTTATCCTGGCCTCCACTGAAGGCATCGGGACAAGGAATACGTTTTCGAAAGCCTTTCTGGTTGTCGTGGCCTCTTCGGTGGCCTGCCACTCCTGGAAAAGGGTGGAAAATGAGGTCATATAGACCACCTTGTCAAAGTCTCCATCCTCCGTACTCCGTACCTCCATGATGATCTGCCCGTTGCCGCGAAGCGGCAGCTTGTCCATATTGACCCTTCGCCCTGCCCATCCGTCAATGGAGCAAAGCTCGGCGAGAGCGATATCCTGAGTCTTGTTGGTCCCGCTGAAAATATAATTCAGTCGGAGAGTCCTCTCAAGGTCCAGGGGAGAAGACACTTCTTCCCGGACATTAGCACTGAAAGCCGTACAGAGTGCCAGTGCTGATAAAACCAGCAGGAGGGTGATTCTTTTCATGATATTCAATTATTTGTCCAACAGTCTCTTGAATCCTTTGCCGATACGATGCAGCCCATCTTCGAGTCTCGCCCTTGGACAGGCTATGTTGATCCTTACAAAGCCGTCACGACCGTACATGGTTCCGCCGTTTATCCAGACCTTTTCATTTTCGATAAGGCTTTTCTCGATCTCTTCTGAAGGCATCCCGAGTGCGCTGACATCCACCCATACGAGGTAGGTTCCTTCGAGCTTGCTGACCGGGAACTGTGGGAGCTGGTTCTCGAAGTAATCCAACAAGAGCTTGTAATTGCCGTGAAGATAATCCTTCAGTTCATTAAGCCAGGGCTCACCTTCGTCGTATGCTGCCTGAAGGGCCAACACTCCGAATGGATTGAGGTCGCAATGCTCCCATAGGTTGATGACTTTGTCAATAAGCTTCCTCCATTCGGGATTGTTGGTGATGATATTCGATATTCCCAATCCGGCGATGTTGAATGACTTGCTGGGAGAATTCATAGTTATGGTGTTGTCCTGGTCGATCGTTGCCATCGGAGTGAAATGGTAGCCCGGCATTTCCAATTCGCAATGGATCTCGTCACTGACGACGATAACGCCGTTCCTGCGGCAGATTTCAGCCACCTTTTCGAGGTCTTCCTTCGGCCAGATGCGTCCGCACGGGTTGTGGGGGTTGCAGAAAAGAAGGACCTTTGTCATGGGATCGGCGGCCTTCTTCTCCAGGTCATCGAAATTGATGTACCAGGTGGCCTGGTCACCCTCGGTGTCATAGATAAGGGGATTGGCTGCAAGCTCACAAAGGTCGTTGCGTACCGAGGAGAAGAAACAATTGTAGGCAGGAGTCTGGATAATGACCTTCGGAAGATGACCTTCGGAGTCCCTTCCGTGGTCCGGCTTTTCGACTACGTTTCCTTCCGGACCGATTTCGTACTGGGTCAAAGCTTTGATGACTATCGACATGGCTGGAACTATACCTGCCACAGGAAGATACCAGTATTTCTCAGTGTGCCAGCCGCGGCGACGCTCCCACCATCTGATGGCGGATTCATAGTAACTGTCCGGAATGTGGGTGTATCCGAATATTCCCTGCTCAACCCTGTCCCTCAGCGTCTTGGTAATCTCGGGAGCCACCTTGAAATCCATGTCGGCGACCCAGAGCGGGATGACGTCCTCTCCTATAGGTCCCGCAGGGCTTTCCGCATCCCATTTGACGCAGTTCGTTCCGCGTCTTTCGGTCATTTCATCAAAATTGTATTTTCCCATATTCTTAAATATATATTATTCAATCGGTCTGTAGTAGATCGTGTTGGCCGCATCTCCCTGATTGTCAGGATGCAGCACAGTAACTAGGTCCTTCAGGAGCAGGTCCGGCCTGGCCACCCCGCCCTGCCAGATATCGTTTCCACCTTTGGCGTTTACCCTCTTGTTGTCGTTCCAGATCACCGGGAAGCTTCCGTATCCTTCTTTCAGGGCATTGCCCTGGATGTTGCCGACCATGTCCTTGAAAACCGGATTGACTCCGAGCAGCTGTTCGAGGGTAGTGCACCAGCCGACATTCAGCCAGCAATCCGCTTCCTTGCTCAATGAATATGCCTTCTCTACCGACATCACGGAAGATGCCGCCCTTCCTTCCTCACATCCCAGGGCCTCACCACCGGCATCCAGGATCAGGGATGTCAGGTAGCTCTGACTGGATGGAACAAACCATTGGTCGTTGTAGGGAATATTCAGTAGCACCCTCCGCCTCGGCTTTTTGGCGGTGGCGATTGAGTCGGCAATGAGTGAATAGGCTTCTTTGACTTCGTTGAAGATCGAGTCGGCCTGAGGCATCCTGCCGGTCAGGGCACCGAAGAGGCGGATATAGGAGGCGCGCGCAAGGGGGTGGCTCTCAAGGTGTTCGTTGACGATGAAGACTGGGATGCCGAGTTGCTCGAGCTTCGTAATGAACGGCGATTTTGCTCCCGATACCGCATAAGTCAGCAGCAGGTCCGGCTTGAGTGAAACGATCTTCTCGTAGTCTGGCGCCGCAT
>CAMHFA010000213.1 GCA_946184255.1 uncultured Bacteroidales bacterium | reverse complement strand
ATACTTAAATTTACAGACATATTCTAACGGAATGAAAGAAAAAACCTCGGCATTATATTCGGAATACATCATAGATGGGATACCCATGCGCTTCACGCCTGCGGACATCCTGGACGGATGCCTCGAACAGGAGCTTGACCGACATGGAGAATACGAAGAATACAATCCCATAGTGGACGAGAGTACCGATCCTTCCCCCGCCACCGTCAAGTTCGAAAGCCAGAACATCCAGGACTATCTGTCCTTGACTTCGTCCATGCTCGGCCAGTCAAGGAACTGTCCTGCGACCTTCCCCGAGGAATTCACCAGAAGCAGGATAGCCAAGGCCCTCCTTGACACCATGTGGATGAAAGGACATTTCAGGCTGAGCGACCTTACCCTTCTGGCCAAGTGGCGCTGGAACCCCAGGCCCATAGGCAACATGGCTGCTTTCTATTCTTCTGTAGAAGCTGCTGCCGACTACATCGAGTCCTTGGGAATTTGCCTGAATTCATATTCATTCACTGAAAGTGAAAAGTGCTGCCAGACCTCTTTCAAAGTGGCTGCTACCGAAAGGCCGGAGGACCTTGAAGACGAAATAGACTCTGAAGAGGAGATCGACCTCCCTGGGAATGCTCCTTTCGGAAGCCCCCATCCGGTCATTGGAAGAAGGAGGTCTCTCCCCGACAAGCTTGCTCCGGATCCTGATAGCTGGATCATCTTCATCCCCTTCGATTCATGTGAGTTCCGCCTGGGCAATTCGCTTCTCTGCAAAGCCCTTGGACAGAATGGGGACACCGCCCCGGAAATCGGCGACGGGGACTACTTCATAGACTGTTTTGAGATAGTCAGGGAGTTTGTCGAAGACAAGGTGGTCCTTTCCGGAGCCACTGTTGGTGACGGCGGCCTTCTGGCTGCTTTGAACTCAATGTGTACCGAAGAGACTGGAGCGTCCATAGACATCAGCGGAATAATGAATGCCTATGACGAGGACGATGCGGTAAGGGTCCTTTTCTCCGAAGTTCCCGGAGTACTTATCCAGATAAAGGACATCGACTATGACTACGCCGATGCCGAATTCCTCCTTCAGGACATAGCCTACTATCCGGTCGGTCATCCTGTAAAGGGCGGCGGCAGCGTCAAGGTCAAGACGGGAAGGGGCGGTGGCATTTCCGACATCCTCCAGTCGCTCCTGGGCAGCCAGGCACTGGAAGGAGAAGATTGAATTATTTGAATATATGGCAAGATATTCCAGGATTCCCACCAGAGGACAGGGCAGCAGGAAGCCCAAGATCTTCGTGCTTGACACGAACATCATCCTGCATGACTTCAAGGCTATCCGCAAATTCAAGGACAACGACATCGTAATCCCGATTGCAGTCATAGAGGAGTTGGACAAGTTCAAGAAAGGTAACGACCAGCTCGCCTACAATGCCAGGGGTTTCATGAGGGATATTGACCGGATCACCGAAGGCCGGTCGTTCGGAGCCGGCGGAGTGCCGATCGCAAAGGGGCTCGGAAACATCAAGATAGAACCGAACCATCCCTTCCCCGAAGAGATGAAAGACATGTTCTACGATGACATTCCTGACCACAGGATCCTTTCAACCGCAATCTGGGTCCGCGACAACAATCCAGGTCGTTTCGTTGCCCTTGTGACCAAGGACATCAACCTGAGGATGAAATCCAAGGCAGCCGGAATGGAAGTCCAGGATTACATGACAGACAGGATAGAGGAAGAAAAGATAGAGAATTCCAGCAAGGAAGTCCAAATTCTCGACGGCTTGGATCCTGAAGCCCTCCAGGAACTTGCCTACGGTCCGGAGACATCCGTGTCTTGGGAAGCATTCGGCAAGAAACGTCCCCGCCCCAACCAGCTGTACAAAATCCGCAATGGCAAGGATATGATCTGCGCCCGCTTCGACGAAGACCTTGACAAGGTGGTTCTGGTAAAGAATAAGTACGTTTACGGCATAAAGCCCAAGAACGACGAGCAGAGATTCGCTATCGACGCCTGCACGAATCCCAGGATCCAGCTCGTCTCCATGACCGGAGGTGCCGGTACCGGCAAGACCCTCATCGCACTGGCATCCGCCCTTGAGCAGGCAAAGGATTATGACCAGATCATCCTAACAAGGCCCACTGTGGTGCTTGGTAACCAGGAAATAGGCTTCCTTCCGGGAGACCAGAAGACCAAGATGAGCCCCTTCGTCCAGCCTTTGATGGACAATCTCAATGTAATCAGGGCACAGTTCAGGTCCAACAGCAAGGAAGCGCTGAAGATAGATGCGATGCTGAAGGAAGAAAAACTCCTGATCTCCCCCCTGGCCTACATCAGGGGAAGAAGCCTCGGAAGAGTCTATTTCATCTGCGACGAGGCACAGAACCTGACTCCCAACGAAGTGAAAACGATTATCACCCGTGCCGGAGAGGGCACCAAGATGGTATTTACCGGAGACATATTCCAGATTGACCAGCCCTACCTCGATCAATGGTCCAACGGACTGACCCATCTCGGAGAGAAAATGGACGGACAGAAACTCTTCGAGCACATATTCCTCAGGATCGGAGAGAGGAGCGAACTCTCTGACATCGCTTCAAAATTGCTTTAACGAATCTTTTTAGTATTTTTGTAATTCTATAACGAATAATCAATATAATATCATAATCACTATGTTCGATAAGAAAAAAAGGGTTTACAGATTCGGTGGAAAGACCGCTGAAGGAGATGGCCAGATGAGGGAATTGCTGGGTGGCAAGGGTGCCAACCTGGCTGAAATGAGCAAACTTGGAATGCCGGTTCCCGCCGGTTTCACCATTACAACGGAATGCTGCGCCGAGTACTATTCACTCGGAGGAGGTTACACTGAAGACCTCAAGAAAGAGGTTGCCCAGGCCATGAAGGCCACTGAGACCATCATGGGAAAGAAGTTCGGAGATCCTTCCGATCCCCTTCTCGTCAGCTGCCGTTCCGGAGCAAGGAGCTCCATGCCAGGAATGATGGACACTATCCTCAATATTGGTCTCTGCTCTGCAACCCTCCCCGGAATGATCCAGAAGACCGGGAATCCCAGATTCGTCTATGATGCTTACAGGCGTCTTATCATGATGTACTCCGACGTCGTCATGGAGAAGGCAGAAGGCATCGAGCCTGCCGACGG
>CAMHFA010000212.1 GCA_946184255.1 uncultured Bacteroidales bacterium | reverse complement strand
TATTCATTCATCTGGACGTTGTCCCTGCCTTCGAATTCCATGTCATACTGCTGCCCTTCGCAGACCTGTGCTGCGGTCTTGGAAAAGAGGGAGAGTACTTCGTCCAGGCATTCGCGGGGAGCCTTGGCCACCCTGGCATAGCTGTCTATGCACATCACGTCCCCAGAGAGGATTGCGGTGTCGGGATTCCATTTCTTCCAGACGGTGTCCACGCCCCTGCGAAGGGGAGAACGGTCCATGATGTCATCATGGATCAGGGTGAAACTGTGGAAAACTTCCAGTCCTGCAGCCGGTTCCAGGATCTCCGGAACGAAGCTGTCCTTGTACAATGAATATGTTGTCAGGCATAGGCTCGGCCTCAGCCTTTTCCCGCCAATGGCTATCATGTACCTCAGAGGGTCGTATAGCCCGGAAGGCTCATTCGTAAACTCGATCTCATCGAATAGAGTTTTGACAGCCTCATCTATAGTCTCTTGTCTTATCATGTCCACAAATTTAGACAATTATTTAGTAAATTTGCCCCCTGATGAAAGGAAAGGCAACGGTTGTAAAGAACGCGGGGAGCCATTTCATGCTCTCCAGGCTCCCTGAGTGGGCGCCTTTCCCTGCCGTTTTGAAAGGTAAGGTTCGCCTTTCCGGAAGCGATGCCACAAATCCCGTGGCAGTCGGTGATGTGGTCTCTTATGATTATTCCGAGGAACCATCCCTCACCCATCCTGCGAGCATAGTCGAGGTATCGGACAGGTCGAATTACCTTATACGGAAATCAACCAATCTGTCCCGGCAGTCACATGTCATTGCTGCCAACCTTGACAGGGCATTCATAGTAGTGACCCTGTTTTTCCCGGAAATCAAGTTGCCATTCCTTGACAGGGTCCTTCTGACCTGTGAGGTTTATGGAATCCCTGCCACTATAGTCCTGAACAAGGTTGACATATTCAAGAAGGAATTCCCGGAAGAACTGGCTGATTTCCATAGGATCTATGAAAGTGCCGGCTATCCGGTGATCGACACGTCTGCCTTGACAGGCGAGGGAATAGAAGACCTTCGTCAGGCTGTGGGGACTAAGGAAAATGGCCGGGTTTGCCTTTTCACAGGAGAGTCCGGAGTAGGGAAGTCTTCCATCATCAAGGCGTTGGATCCTTCTCTCAATCCCAAGGTAGGTGACATTTCCATTGCCCATCTTCAGGGGAAGCACACTACATCCCTTTACGAGATGTATCCGCTTTCTTCAGGCGGTTTCATAATCGATTCTCCCGGGCTCAGGGGATTCGGGCTTGTGGATCTTAAGAAGGATGAAATCGGCCTTTATTTCCCTGAAATGCTTCGTGAAATGAAAGGATGCCGTTTCACTCCCTGCACCCACACCCATGAACCGGACTGCGCCGTAAAACAGGCAGTTGAGGAGGGGAGAATCTCTCGCGAACGCTATAATTCCTATCTCGGAATGCTCGAGGAAGATAAGAAATTCCGTGCTTGACTTGCGCGGATAGCATTATTCACTTATCTTTGCGAGAAATAGTAAAAGGTATTACAATAAAACATGGTACTAGAGAAGCAAGCCTTCTTGTTCCTTAACATTGCACATAACAGCATGAAGCAGAGCCTTTCCGATACCTTCCGGAAGGGTGGATTCAAATTGTCCCCTGAGCAGTTCCTCGTGATGGACACTCTTTGGGATGAAGGGGTCCTTACCCAGCAGCAGATTGCTGACATTACCATGAGGGACAAGAATTCCATAGTGAAACTCATCGACGGACTCGAAAGCCGGAAACTGGTTACAAGGGTATCCAATCCGAACGACCGGAGACAGAACCTTATCAAGGTGACGCCATATTCCCTGAAAATAAGGGAGGAGGTTGAGGCATTGGCTTACGAGGCAGTCGGGAAGATTCTTGGAGAAATCTCCCAGGAGGACCTTAAAGTGTTCATCAGGGTGCTCGCAATGATGGAAAAGAACATGGACCCGGGGTCCGACCTTGTGGCCATGGCTGAAAAGTATCCTACAAATAAGAATTGCAATGGGTAAATTGTACGACCTTCTGATGAAGGATTATCGCCTGAAGGAGGGCCTTAATGCCTGCATCAACTGCGGGACCTGCACTGCGATCTGCCCGGCTGCGGAGTTCTACCGCTATGATCCCAGGCGCATAGTGGATATAGTCCAGAGCAAGGATGACGAGGAGATAGAAAAGCTCCTGAAGAGCGATACCATCTGGTACTGCGGTGAGTGTATGAGCTGTGTGACGAGATGTCCGAGGGAGAATGCTCCAGGATTGATTATCATGTCACTTCGGAGCCTGTCGATAGACTTGGGATACTTCGTGGAATCAGAAAAAGGAAGGCAGCAGTATCTTCTGACTAAGGATCTTTGTTCGAATATCCTGGACTATGGCTATTGCGTCTATCCGCGAAGGTTTGACTATAAGGGACATCTAGAGGCCGGCAGGGTCTGGGAATGGGAGGAAAAACATCTGGATGACGTTTTCGAACGGCTGGGAGGCAACCTTGACGGTAAGGGCCCCGGAGCGATGAGGCGCATACCACAGGAAGACCTTGACCAGCTTAAGGCTATATTCGACATCACTGGGGCGACAGAAAGGATGGAAACAGTCCGCCGGGCAGGCGAGAGAAAGGCTGCAGAATTGGGAATGACAGTCGAGGAGTTTACGGAAATGGTTTATTCCCAGAGCTCTCCCAAACATCTTAATCATTAGAATCATGATCTACGAAGGAAAGCAGAAGATCTGGTCAGAGTACCAGAAAGAGATACCGGACGACCATTATTTCTACGTCCGCAGCTGTATCAGGCAGAGCTTCTTCCCGGCTTCGGAAGCGACATTCCTGGACATAACAAGGAATGTCTTGGGTAAGGATATATTTGAAACTGAACATCATACTACTTGCGGAGGCATTGCCTACCACAGTGACACCATCCCCCAGGAGACGGTTATGACAATCATAGCACGCCAGTTCGCCCTCATGGCGAAGCACGGTTATGAGAATTATGTCTGCTCCTGTATTACTTCCTTCGGTCTCTACTGCGAGACCATGGAGACTTGGAGAGAGTTCCCTGAACTGGAAGCGAAGATCCGCGAGAACCTTTGGAAGTCCTGCAAGCTGGAGTTTGCAAAGCCAAAGTTCCTGGTACATGCCAGCGACT